>JAUYMV010000477.1 GCA_030698645.1 Mesorhizobium sp. | reverse complement strand
CTGCTGCGGGTGGCCGCGACCGCGATGACGGCGTGGCCGCGGAAGGCCTGAGTTCAGCCGATTGCGACCCCCAACTGCCGCACCGCCTCGCTGAGCGTGATCGCGGCGCTCATGCCGAGATTGAGGCTGCGCGCCTCGGGCCGGATCGGGATGCGCAGGGTCGCATCAGCGACGGCGGCCACGTCGTCCGGCACGCCCGAGGATTCGCGGCCGAACATCAGGATGTCGTCGGGCGCGAAGCGAAAGCCGGTGTAGGCAATCGTCGCCCTGGTCGTCAACAGGACGAGCCGGCGCTTGCCCGTGGTCCGCCAGGCCTGGAAGGCGGCGAAATCGTCGTGCTCGCGAATCGCGGCGATCTCCAGATAGTCCATTCCGGCGCGCTTCAGCGTCCTGTCGGACAGCTCGAAGCCGATTGGCCGGATGATGTCGACGGCGGCGCCAAAGCAGGCGGCGAGGCGCAGCACCGCGCCGGTGTTGCCCGGGATTTCCGGCTGGTAGAGCGCAATATGCAGGTCGTGGGCCAAGGCGGTTCCGATGGCAACGCGGGAGGTTCGCAGGTCGTGGGCGTGTTTAGCCGAAAATCTTCGCCCTGCGGTCTGGAATTTCGATCCCGAATTCTCTATACAGCGCTTCACGTCAACTCGAACCGAAGGAGGCTGCGATGGACTACCAGCTGCGCACCGCGCTCGCCCGCCTCATCCGCGGGCATTTCGCCTGACGGCATTCCGGTTCGATCGATCCTGATTTTCTGACGCATCGTCCCGAGACCTGCCGGTCCGTTTTTCCGCTTTCCGTGGAGCTTGACGATGCGTGCCAAGACCCCATTTTCAGCCGAGACTTCGCTGCCCGCCGCCGTGCCTACGACATCGGCCTCGGGCCATCCTCCCGCCAGACCGCTGTCAGCAGCCTTTGCCAAGGCGCTTGGCGGCAAGCCGTCCGCGCCCCATCTTGAGGGCGCGCGATCCGGGAAGAACGCGCCAGGCCGGAGCGAGGACCGAAACGGCGGAGCGACGCAGGAGCGTATCGTGCCCGTCAAGCAGATTGCCCCGCGCAAGGGGCACAGGTGAGCTTGCATGATGACGCGCCTCTTCCGCTGGTTTGAAACCCGCCTCGATCCGTTCCCCGTCGCGGAGCCGACCGAGCCGCCGAACACGTTCTGGGCGTTCTGCCTGCACTTCACGAAGGGCTCGTGGCCCTTCATCATCATGGCCGCCGTGCTGATGTCGGCGATCGCGATCACCGAGGTGTGGATGTTCGCCTTCCTCGGCTCGATCGTCGACTGGCTGTCGTCGCAGAACCGCGAGACGTTTCTGGCGAACGAAGGGTGGAAGCTCGCCGGCATGGCCTTCGTCGTGCTGGTCGCGCTGCCGCTGGCCGTGATGGCGCATTCGCTGCTCAGCCAGCAGACGCTGATGGGCAACTACCCGATGCGCATCCGCTGGCAGGTGCATCGCTACCTGCTCAAGCAGTCGATGACGTTCTACCAGGATGAATTCGCCGGCCGCATCGCCACCAAGCTGATGCAGACGGCGCTCGCGGTGCGCGAATGCATCATCAAGCTGATCGACGTCTTGAACTACGTCATCGTCTATTTCGTCGGCATCCTGATCATCGTCGGCTCGGCCGACTGGCGGCTCGCGGCGCCGCTGGTGATCTGGGTAGCCAGCTATACGGGCCTGCTCTTCTATTTCGTGCCGCGCCTCGGCAAGGTGTCGGAACAGCAGGCGGACGCGCGCTCGGTGATGACCGGGCGTGTCGTCGACAGCTACACGAACATCCAGACGGTGAAACTGTTCAGCCACGCCCGCCGCGAGGCGAGCTTCGCCAAGGAAGGCATGGCGGGCTTCATCGACACGGTCTACCGGTCGATGCGGCTGGTGACCGAGCTCTACGGCGCGCTCTATCTGCTGAACTCCGTGCTGCTCTTCGCGGTCGGCGCGCTGTCGATCTGGCTCTGGCTCCAGGAAGCGGTGTCGATCGGCGCCGTCGCCGTGGCGATCGGCCTCGTGCTGCGGCTCTGGGGCATGTCGCAGTGGATCATGTGGGAGATGACGGCGCTGTTCGAAAATGTCGGCACCGTGCAGGACGGCATCTCCTCGATCGCGCTGCCGCATCTGGTCGAGGACGTGCCGGGCGCGCGCGATATCGCGGTGCCGAAGGGCGAGATCGTGTTCGACAGGGTGCGCTTCCACTACGGCGGCAAGAAGGGCGTGATCGACGAGCTGTCGCTGACCGTGCGGCCGGGCGAGAAGGTCGGGATCGTCGGCCGCTCGGGCGCCGGCAAGTCGACGCTCGTCAACATCTTGCTGCGCTTCTACGACCTGGAGGGCGGGCGCATCACCATCGACGGCAGCGACATTGCCAGCGTGACGCAGGAGAGCTTGCGCGCGCGGATCGGCATGGTGACGCAGGACACCTCGCTGCTGCACCGATCGGTCAGGGACAACATCCTCTACGGACGACCCGACGCGACGGAAGAAATGATGATCGAGGCGGCGCGGCGGGCCGAGGCGACGACGTTCATCGCGGGCCTGTCCGACGCCAAGGGGCGCAAGGGTTTCGACGCGCATGTCGGCGAGCGCGGCGTGAAGCTCTCCGGCGGACAGCGCCAGCGCATCGCGATCGCCCGCGTGATGCTGAAGGATGCGCCGATCCTGATCCTCGACGAGGCGACGTCGGCGCTCGATTCCGAGGTCGAGGCGGCGATCCAGGAGAATCTCTACAGATTGATGGAGGGCAAGACCGTCATCGCCATCGCGCACCGGCTGTCCACCATCGCGGCCATGGACCGGCTGATCGTCATGGACAAGGGCCGCATCGTCGAGGCCGGCACGCATGACGAACTGGTCGCCGGGGGCGGGCTCTACGCGCAATTGTGGGCGCGCCAGTCGGGCGGCTTCCTGCTGCATGACGAGCCAGTCGCCGAGGAGGCCGCGGAATGAGCAAAGGCACGGCCGACGACATCGACGACGAGGCCGGCGGCCTGCGGGAGCGCCTGTGGCGCAGCACCGAGGCGGTCATCGAACCGTTCGGCGACACGGAGCGGGACGTGCTGCCGCGCGATGCGTGGCAGTTCATCCTGTTCTTCGCGGCGCAGGCGAAATGGCCCTTCGTGCTGCTGCTGATCGCGGGCGGACTGTCGGGCGCGGTCGACGCCGCGCTCTACTGGTCGGTCGGCTGGCTGATCGACGTGCTGGACGCTGCGTCGCCGGCGACGCTCGTCGCCGATTACTGGCCGCACCTGACCGCGTTCCTGGTGCTGATCCTGGTCGTGCGGGCCGCGGTGATGATCGGCAACGCCATCGTCGAGCAGCAGATCGTCGTGCCGAATTTCTACCAGCTGGTGCGTTGGCAGGCGTTTCGCCGCGTCATGGAGCAGCCCTACGATTTCTACCAGAACGATTTTGCCGGCCGGATCGCCACCAAGATCCTGCAGGGCGGCGAGGCGACGGGCGACTTCATCGTATCGTCGCTGCAGACGGTGTGGAGCTTTCTCACCTTCCTCATCCTGGCGGCGGTGATCCTGTCGACGCTCGACCCGATCATGGGCGTGGTGCTGGCGGTCTGGCTGGCGAGCTATCTGGGCGCCGCCTTGTACCTGCTGCCGCCGCTGCGCGCGGCCGGCCGGCGCACGGCGGACGAGCGCTCGGTGCTGAACGGACGCATGGTCGACGCCTTCACCAACATCATGGCCGTCAAGCTGTTCGACAGCGGACGGCGCGAGCATGCCTATGTGCGCGAGGGGATGGCGCGCTACCTGCATGCCGTGCAGCGGCTGACGCGCTCGATCACCAGCGTGCGCGCAGCGGTCGCGCTTCTCAACGGCTTCATGATGGCGGCCGTGGCGCTGCTCGCCATCAACAAGTGGATGGCGGGAGCCGCCACGACAGGCGAAATCGCCGCCGCGCTCGGCCTGGTTTTCCGGCTGAACCAGATGTCCGGCTACATGATGTTCAACATCAACGGTCTGATCCGAAATTTCGCGACGGTCCAGGACGCGACGGGTACGATCTCGGTCGAGCCGGCGATCCGCGATCGCGCCGACGCGACGGTCATGCCGCGCGCCAAAGGCGACCTCGTCTTCGAGGACGTGTCGTTCCACTACGGCAAGACCGGCGGCATCATCTCGCATCTCGACCTGCATGTGAAACCGGGCGAGCGGGTGGCGCTGATCGGCCCGTCGGGCGCCGGCAAGACGACCATCGTGAACCTGGCGCTGCGCCTGTTCGACGTCGAGAGCGGCCGCATCCTGCTCGACGGACGCGACATCCGCTCGGTGACGCAGGCGTCGCTGCGCGCGCAGTTCGGCGTGGTCAGCCAGGAGGCGATGCTGATGCACCGCTCGATCCGCGACAACATCGCCTATGGACGGCCGGGCGCGACAGAGGCCCAGATCATCGAGGCGGCGAAGCGGGCCTCGGCGCACGACTTCATCGAGCACGTGTCCGATCCCAAGGGCCGGAAGGGCTATGACGCCCATGTCGGCGAGCGCGGCGTAAAACTGTCGGGCGGCCAGCGCCAGCGCATCGCCATCGCGCGCATGATGCTGAAGGACGCGCCGATCCTGATTCTCGACGAGGCGACGTCGGCGCTCGATTCGGAGATCGAGGCGGCGATCCAGGAGAATCTCTACAATATGATGGAAGGCAAGACGGTGGTCGCGATCGCGCACCGCCTGTCGACGATCGCCGCGCTCGACCGGCTGGTGGTGGTCGACGAGGGCCGCGTCGTGGAGGAGGGCACGCACGAGACGCTGATCGCCAAGGGGGGGGCTGTACTCCAAGCTCTGGGCGCGGCAGTCGGGCGGGTTCCTGGCGGACCGGCTGGCGGCGGAGTAGGTGACCCCGCGTGCGTCAGGCGGGCTCCCAAGGGTTGATCAGCCGAACGCCCGTTCCCTGGAAGTCGCGCGTGTTGCGGGTGACGACGGTGAGATCGTGGACGAGCGCGGTCGCGGCGATCCAGGCATCGCGCTCGGAGCCCGGATCGGGCACGTGAAGGGCGGCGCAGGCGAGGGCGACGTCCGTGGATATCGGAAGGGTCCTGCCCGCGAAATCCCGGAGTACCCGATTCTCAATCCAGTCCAGCAGGGGTTTCCCCTGCGCCGGATCGCGCCGCTGCATCTGAAGCGCTCCGAACTGCAGTTCCATGACGACAACCGCCGAAGTGTACAGTGTCGTCGGGTGCCGAGTGCTGAACCACGCAAGGACGTTTCGATGAGCGCGCTCGGGTCGGCGCAGTTCCGACAACACATTGGTGTCGATCAGGAAGGTCACTCGAATTCAAATCCCTTGAACTTGCCTTTGAACTCCGGAAAGGCAAACTCGAAGTCCCCCTCGGGACTTGTGTCGGCCAACGACTCCGCGAGGCTCTTGAACGGACGCGGTTCAGATTTTTCCCCATCGGTGGCTTGGCGCTTCAGGTCGTCGAATGCCTGGATCGACAGGACGACCAGGCTTGGCACGCCGCGTTCCGTAATGATGACGGGGCCTTTCCTGGCCTCGCGCTTGACGCGCGCCGTGTCCTGGTTGAATTCGCGGCTGGTCATCGTGACTGGCGGCTTCTCGCGGATGTTCATGCGCTTCAACTCCGGACAATGTAGAAACGTTGCTACATTGTCCGGCCCGGGTCAATGTCGGCGCTTGTTCACACGCCCCGCGACAAACTGCCCACAGGGGGCGCGCCCGTCTGGACAAGTCCCGGACGGACGCATAGAAACCTTCGCAAAATGCCGCCGGATTTTTGACGCAATTGCACGCGCTCCGCCCTGTTCCTTGGCCGCAGCGACGACAGACCGAAGATCATCCGACAGTGCGAGACGAAAGGACGATTGTCACGTGAGCGCGACCGAAACGACCGATCCCAATCGCCGCGATTTCCTCTACATCGCCACAGGTTCCGTTGCCGCCGTCGGCGCCGCCGGGCTGGCATGGCCATTCATCGACCAGATGCGCCCGGATGCATCAACGCTGGCGATGGCCTCCATCGAGATCGACGTCTCGGCGATCGAGCCAGGCATGTCGGTGACGGCCAAATGGCGCGGGAAGCCGGTGTTCATCCGCAACCGCACACCCGAGGAAATCGAGGCCGGCAAGGCGGTGAAGCTCGACGAGCTCAAGGATCCGATCGCCCGCAACGCCAACATCGCGGCCGATGCGCCGGCGACGGATACGGATCGCTCGGCCGGCGAGGGCAAGGAAAACTGGCTGGTGATGGTCGGCGTCTGTACGCATCTCGGCTGCGTGCCGATCGGCACGTCGGGCGATTTCGGCGGCTGGTTCTGCCCCTGCCATGGTTCGCACTACGATACGGCCGGACGCATCCGCAAGGGACCGGCGCCGGAGAACCTGGCGGTTCCGGTCTTTACGTTCATGTCCGATACCAAGATCAAGATCGGCTGAGGGGGATAATCAGATGAGCGGTGGACACTCGACCTATACCCCGACATCCGGCCTCGGACGCTGGATCGACGCCCGTCTGCCGCTGCCGCGGCTGGTCTACGATTCCTTCGTCGCCTATCCGGTGCCGCGCAACCTGAACTATGCCTACACGTTCGGAGGTATCCTCTCGATCATGCTGGTGGCGCAGATCCTGACCGGCGTGGTGCTGGCCATGCACTACGCCGCGGACACGACGCTGGCGTTCACCTCGGTCGAAAAGATCATGCGCGACGTGAATTCGGGCTGGCTGCTGCGCTACCTGCATTCCAACGGCGCGTCGTTCTTCTTCATCGCCGTCTATATCCACATCATGCGCGGCCTCTATTACGGCTCGTACAAGGCGCCGCGCGAATTGCTCTGGATCCTCGGCTGCATCATCTATCTGCTGATGATGGCGACCGGCTTCATGGGCTACGTGCTTCCCTGGGGCCAGATGAGCTTCTGGGGCGCCACCGTCATCACCAACTTCTTCACCGCCATTCCGCTGGTCGGCACCTGGATCCAGGAACTGCTGCTCGGCGGCTTCGCGGTCGACAATCCGACGCTGAACCGCTTCTTCGCGCTGCACTACCTGCTGCCCTTCATGATCGCGGGCGTCGTTGTGCTGCATGTCTGGGCGCTGCACGTGACGGGGCAGACCAATCCGACCGGCATCGAGGTGAAGTCGAAGACCGACACCGTGCCGTTCTCGCCGCACGCGACCGTCAAGGACGCGTTCGCGATGGTGATCTTCCTCGCGGTGTTCGCCTATTTCGTCTTCTATATCCCCAATTTCCTCGGCCATCCCGACAACTATATCATCGCCAATCCGCTGAAGACGCCGGCGCATATCGTGCCCGAATGGTACTATCTACCGTTCTACGCCATCCTGCGCGCCATCACCTTCAACGTCGGGCCGATCGACTCAAAGCTCGGCGGCGTGCTGGCCATGTTCGGCTCGATCGCGATCCTGTTCTTCGTGCCGTGGCTCGACACGTCGAAGGTGCGCTCGGCCGTCTACCGGCCGTGGTACAAGCTGTTCTTCTGGCTCTTCGTGATCAATGCCGTCTTCCTCGGCTGGCTCGGGTCGCGTCCGGCGGAGGGCAGCTTCGTGATCATGTCGCAGATCGGCACGTTCTACTACTTCGCCTTCTTCCTGATCATCATGCCGGTGCTGGGGCTCATCGAGACGCCGCGCCGGTTGCCCAATTCGATCACGGAGGCCGTGCTCGAGAAGAATCGCGAAAGCGCAGCGGTGCAGCCCATCGGCATCGCCGCCGCTCCCCAAACCAAAGGCTGAGCCGTTTCGCTCGAAAGGATTTTGAGATGAAGAAGATCCTCACCGGACTGGCAGCGCTTGGCCTTGGCGTTGCCCTGTCGTTCGGTCTGGCCATCGCGCAGGACCACGCCGCCGCCGACCACGCGGTGGAGCCGACGCATTTCCCGATCAAGAAGCCGGCCGAGTTGAACTGGTCCTTCGCGGGACCGTTCGGCACCTATGACCGCGGGCAACTGCAGCGCGGTCTGAAGGTCTACAAGGAGGTCTGCGCGGCCTGCCATTCGATGAGCCTGGTGGCCTTCCGCTCGCTCTCCGACCTCGGCTACAGCGAGGGACAGTTGCGCGCGCTCGCCGCCGAATACGAAGTGCAGGACGGGCCGAACGCCGACGGCGAGATGTTCATGCGACCGGGCATCCTGTCGGATCACTTCCCCGCGCCGTTCCCCAACGAGGCCGCGGCCGCGGCCGCCAATGGCGGCGCCGCGCCGCCGGACCTGTCGCTGATGGCCAAGGCACGTGGCGTGGAGCGCGGCTTCCCGCGCTTCGTGTTCGACATCTTCACGCAATATGCGGAAGGCGGCCCGGACTACGTCCATGCGCTGCTAACGGGCTATGACGAGGCGCCGCCGGCGGGCATGGAGATCGCCGAAGGCACCTACTACAATCCCTATTTCATCGGCGGCAAGTCGCTGGCGATGCCAATGCCGATGGCGGAGGGTGGCGTCACCTATGATGACGGCTCGCCTGAAACCATCGAGCAGTATTCCCGCGACGTCTCGGCGTTCCTGATGTGGGCGGCCGAGCCGCATCTGGAAGCGCGCAAGCTGACCGGCTTCCGCGTCATGGTCTTCCTGCTGCTGT
>JAUYMV010000469.1 GCA_030698645.1 Mesorhizobium sp. | reverse complement strand
GGAAGCACTATGTGCGGTCGGCTTGGGCAAGCTTTGTCTGGACGATCAAGGGCAGGGCGCCCTACTTCAGGCCGCCGCCTGCAATTCCAGCTCGGCCCAGCGATCGACATAGATGCGCAGCCAGGGCGTAAAATCCTGCGGCCGCCGCGCGATCTCGCGCCGCAGGACCGCCTGCCGCACCCAGCGCAGCTCAGAAACCTCGTTGCGGTCGAACCGCGTCACCGGCACGACGGCCGGCAGCGCGCCCTCGAAGACATGCACCCGCTCGTTCTCGATCAGCCCATTGGTGACCTCGGCGCGGTAGTCGACGACGGCGCGCGGCGACAGCGGCAGTTCGATGCCCACCTCCTCGCGCAGCCGCCGCGCCGCGCAGGCCTCGGGCGTCTCGTCCCAGTGCGGATGCGTGCAGCAGGTGTTCGCCCACAGCCCGCCGCAATGATACTTGCCCGCGGCGCGGCGCTGGACGAGCAGCTCGTCGCCGGCGAAGACGAACACCGACACGGCCAGATGCTTCAGCCCGCGCCGGTGCGCGTCGAGCTTCTCGACCGGATAGAGCGAGCCGTCTTGGGCGATCGCCGGAATGACCAGCGGCATCGCTTGCGTGCCGTCTCGTCCCTGCAGGGCGACCGGGGCCATCGGTCTCTCAGGCCACCGCGCGCGCCAGCGCGCATTGCGACCACAGGTCGGACAGCGCGCCGACGAGACGATCGATGTCGTCATCCGTGTGCAGAGGCGAGGGCGTGATCCGCAGCCGCTCGGTCTTGCGCGGCACGGTCGGATAGTTGATCGGCTGCACATAGATGCCGTAGGCGTCGAGCAGCAGGTCGGAGATCCACTTGCATTTCACCGGATCGCCGACCATCACCGGCACGATATGGCTCGGATTGGGCATCGTCGGGATGCCGATACGGTCCAGCCCGGCGCGCACCTTGCGCACGCGGTCCTGATGGCGCGCGCGTTCGAGCTGGCTCTGCTTCAGGTGCATGATCGACGCGCGCGCGCCGGCCGCCACCGCCGGCGGCAGCGCCGTGGTGAAGATGAAGCCCGAGGCGAAGGAGCGGACGAAGTCGCACATCGCGGCGGAGCCCGCGATATAGCCGCCCACCACGCCGAACGCCTTGCCGAGCGTGCCCTCGATCAGCGTGATGCGGTCCATCAACCCATCGCGCTCGGCAACGCCGCCGCCGCGCTGTCCATAGAGGCCGACGCCGTGCACCTCGTCCAGATAGGTCATCGCGCCGTGCTTCTCGGCCACCGCGACGATCTCGGCGATCGGCGCGATGTCGCCATCCATCGAATAGACCGATTCGAAGGCGACGATCTTCGGCACGTCGCGTCCATATTCGGACAGCAGGCGGTCGAGATCCTTCGGGTCATTGTGCTTCCACAGCCGCTTCTCGGCGCGCGAGTGCCGTATGCCCTCGATCATCGAGGCATGGTTGCCCTCGTCGGAAAAGATCACGCAGCCCGCGATGTTGGCGCCGAGCGTCGACAGCGCCGCCCAGTTCGAGACATAGCCGGAGGTGAACAGCAGCGCCGCTTCCTTGCGGTGCAGATCGGCCAGCTCCTGTTCCAGGAGCACGTGGTAATGGTTGGTGCCCGAGATGTTGCGCGTGCCACCGGCGCCGGCGCCGCAGCGGTCGAGCGCCTCGTGCATGGCGGCGATCACCTTGGGGTTCTGACCCATGCCGAGGTAGTCGTTCGAGCACCACACCGTCACCTCGTGCGTGGTGCCGTCGCGGTAGCGCGTCGCCCGCGGAAAGGATCCGGCCTGGCGCTCGAGCTCGGCGAAGACCCGGTAGCGGCCCTCCTTGTGAAGGCCGTCTAGCTTCGTGGCGAAATAGGCTTCGAAGTCCATGGTCGTCTCCTGCTCAGTCGTCGCCGGTTGTTCCGGCCGAGGCGCCTTCACGCCGCCGATTTCAGTTCGCCGAACGCAGTCTCGCGATCGGCGCATGTGCATGGCGATGGCCATGGTCGTGCCCGTGGGCGTGTGGATGGGCGTGGCCGTGCTGCGCTACCACCCGCCGCGTATCCGTGTCGTGCCGCCGCGGCGCTTCCCGTGACTTCATGCTCCAGTTCCACATCGCCTCGGCCGGCACCGGCAGCACCAGGAACCAATGTTCCAGGATCGCCAGCGCCATCATGGTGGCGAGGAACGTATAGCCTGCCTGATCGAACGGATTGTCGGCAAGTGCGGCCTCGGTTGCCAGCACCGCGCAGATGATGGTCGAGACCGTCACCGAGACGGGGAACAGCAGGTTCATCGGCCGCTGCTTGAGGAAGCTCTTCAGATAGGCGAGATGCGGCGGCAGGAAGTGCTCGTTGACGTTGCGCACGCCCAGAAACACGTTGATGCGCGCGCTCTCGTGCATCCACCAGAGGATGACGAAGGTCCACCTCCCGATCTGGTTGGCGCCGTCCCAGGTCAGCCAGAGCACGACGCCGAACGAGACCACGATCGCGAGCTCGTGCCACAGGCTCACCATCAGCGCGTGGCCGAAATGGGCGATCCCGTCGCAACCCTCCTCGCAGGCATGTCTGCGCGGCCCCGTGACATAGCCCATGTAGAAGCTGATCTCGTGCCAGCCCCAGGCGATCAGCGCCGAGGCGAACGCGATATAGGCGCCGTTGACGGTCGTGTCGCCGCGCGAGGCCCACAGCCCATAGAGCGCCCCGCCGAACAGCGCTGTGGCGCCCAGCATGCTCCATTTGAACGTGCGTCGCGGCAGGCCATCCAGATAGATGATCGCCCCGGTGGAGAACCACCAGACGAAAAGCGCGAACAGGATCGGCCAGAGATAGACAGTCACCGTGGCGCCCTTCTACCAGACCGGCTGCATGCGGCTGGTGTCGGGCAGTTCGTTGCCCTTGGCCGGGATCATATAGAGGCCCGCGAAGATGCGGAACGCCGCGAGGCCGAGACCGAGGCGCTTCACCTTGGCGACGATCCCGGTTTCCTTGGCCATCGCGCCGGCCTTGTCGTTGATGACGCGCAGCTTCTCCAGGCCCTTGCGGAACTTCGGATGGTCGATGTCGAGCACGAGCGGGAAGACCTGGCGCGAGATCTCGTTGGTCAGGTGGAAGACCCTGTAGTCGTATTCGGTCGGATCGATGCCGAGCGCCTTGTGGAACTCCGGCCGCGCATGGTCGCGCACATACATCGTCGCGTAGACGGCGAGCAGGAAGAAGCGCACCCAGAGCCGGTTCATGCCCTGCAGATAGCCAGGATTGGCGCGCATCAGCAGCGCGAAGGCCTCGCCATGGCGGAACTCGTCGTTGCACCATTCCTCGAACCATTTGAAGATCGGGTGGAAGCGCTTCTCCGGATGCCGCTCGAGATGGCGGAAGATGGTGATGTAGCGCGCATAGCCGATCTTTTCCGACAGATAGGTGGCGTAGAAGATGAATTTCGGCCGGAAGTAGGTGTATTTCTTGGCCTTCGTCAGGAAGCCCAGATTGACGCCGATGCCGAATTCCTTGAGCGCGTCGTTGATGAAGCCGGCATGGCGGGCCTCGTCGCGGCTCATGTAGGAGAACAGCCGGACGATCTCCGGATTCTTGCCGCGCTTCTTCATCTCCTTGTAGAGCACGCAGCCGGAGAACTCGGCGGTCAGCGAGGACACCAGGAAATCGGTGAACTCGTTGCGAAGGCCTTCGGGGAGCGCGTCGAAATCGATGTGATCCCAGTTCGCGTTCTGCTTGAAATGGCCCTTGTTGGGATCGCTCTCCATTTCGGCCAGCAGTTCGTCCCATTCCTTGCGCACGGGTTCGACGTCCATGCGGTCGAGCGCCTCGAAATCGGTCGTGTAGAAGCGCGGCGACAGCAGCGTGCTCTCGCGCGCCATGCCGTCCGTATCGCGGGCCCTCAGCGACATTTTTTCGATGGTCATAGCTTTTCTCCCGACGAGAAACTGAACTCCAGAAGTTCCATGAATTCGAAATCGCCGGTGAGCTTGACCCACAGGCGCTCGGGCGCGCTGGCCTTGGTGACGGTCGCCATGCGCCGCAGCGTGCGGCGCTCGCCGTAGGGCACGACGATCTCGCCGCCCTGGACGTGCACCTCGTCGCCCGCCTCGACGGTGACGTCGCCCTCGAGCTCGACATGGGCGTGCAGGCTTTCCCAGCTGTGTTCGATCTCGATCGTGCAGGGCACGGTAATCGTCTCGCGCCCCAGCTTCAGACCTTGCATCATGGCAACACCTCCCTGCGATCGAGCAACCGGGCGAAGGCGCCTTCGTTCGACGGACCGAAAGCGTTGAGCAGCATGCGCCGGCCGGTTTCGGCATCATTCAGAACGAGGTCGTCGTCGGCCAGCCGGGCCAGCAGGAAGGGTTGTTCGTTGGGCGTTCCGCGCGCTTTGCGTTCGGCCGCGAAGCCGCGCATGGTGACCCTGACGAAGCCTCCTTCGCCAGGCCCGAACCGCATGATTTCCGCGCCGCTGGCGGCGTCCGACGCGATCACGTAGCCGTTGGCGGCGTCGGTAAAGACGAGTTCGACAGATGCCTTGACGCCATCGGGGTCGATGGCCGGCGGCGTGTGGTCCTGCCGGCCGATCGCCACCAGCAGCAAAGCCGAGAGCGCAAGCCCGGCGCAGGCGGTGATGGGCTTGCGCAGGCTGTCATGGGAAGTGGCGGAAGCGGTGCTCATGATCCTCCTCCTAGGCCGCCATGCCGGCGGCGGGCGTTGATGGCGCGACGGCGCCTTGCGGACGCGTTGCCGCGCGATAGGGCGCCGGCATCCGCGCGCCGGTGGCATCCGCCTCCAGCGCCTTTGAAACCAGCGATGCGACCGCATCGACATCGCGCAGGCAGCGCAGCAGCGGTTGCGGATTGTTGATGCGCCAGGGCCGCGCATTCGGCCACAGCGCGAGGTAGGCGATCCGGTTCGGCCGCGCGACCGTCAAAAGGATGCTGCCGATCCCGCCGCGCGCCGGCGTCGCCGCCGCCGTCTCGACCAGCGCCAGCGGCAGGTTCAGCGTCAGGGGCAGAGCCAGCCCGGAGCGGATGACGAGCCGCCGTGTGGTCAGCGTGTAGATGGTGCCGCGCGCATAGAGCCACGCCAGCAGCGCCAGGATCGCAATGGCGGCCGAACCGACGCCGACCACCCAGGCCGACGATGTGAGGATGGCGCCGGCGCCCGCGCCGGACTGCACGCCGGTCCCGACCTGCCATGCCAGGATGAGCGCGAAGTAGATCGCCACCTTGCGCACATGGAACGCCGCGATCGCGAGCGATGTCCATACCGGCGATCCCTGCCAGAGCATGCTCTCGCCCGTGGGCAGCTTTTCGGGCAGGCCGGGGATCGGTTCGAAGGCGAAGTCGTCGTGGTTTTCCATCAGAACAGCGGCTCCGACCGCGCGGGCGTTGCGTAAAGGTGGCCGCCGGCGAAATAGCCGCAGATGCGGTCCTCTTCCAGGAAGGTGACGGAGTCCGGCGCCTTGATGCGCGGCACGTTGGCGAACTGCGACGCCAGGATCGACTTGACCTTGATGCTGTGGCCGGCCAGCCGGCTGCCCTGCACCTTGGCGAGGTTCATCGGCAGCAGCAGCGCCCCGACGCCCGGCGTCGGCGTCTCCACCTCGAGATAGCGGATGACATGCTCGGCCCGGTCGACCCAGATGTCGCTGACCGTTCCCGCGGCCTTGCCGTCGGCTCCGTAGACGGTCATGCCGCGCGGGTCCGGATCGCCGCCCGCGACGGTGTAGTGCGAATCCGCGCGGGTTGGCACGATCTTGTTGCGACCGTCCCAGGTCTGGTCGGGCCGGTCGGCTCGTTCCGCCCAGGCGGCGGGGCCGACGCCGTCGACCAGCGGATCGCCGGTCGGGATGAGCGGCGCGCCCGGCCACCGGCCGGCGCGCACGGCGGCGACGGGCCGCGTGTCGCGCTTGTCGTTCGGCGCGGAGAACGTGCCGCCGCTGCGCAGCCGGAAGGTCTTGGCGCTGGGCAGCAGCAGGAAGCCGCGATCCTTGACCCGCCCGCTCGGATCCGATTCGAGCGGATAGCCTTCGCGGCGGTCTTCCTTCCGCAGCCAGAATATCAGCCCGAAGAAAAAGGCCCAGAAAACGTAGAGCGTCACCTGCGCCACGTCGATATAGCCTGTGATGTTACCGTTCTCCATGACCCTTCTCCCTTGTGTCTCAGCCGGGGAATTCCGCGAGGCCGAAAGTGCGTTGGCGATCCGGCGCCGGCGCATAGCGGACGAGCGGTCCGATCGCGACGAGCGTGGCAAATAGCAGTGCGACTTCAATGTGGTAGACGACGCCATAACCGGCGTTCACGTCGGTGAAGGCGGGTCCGAGCAAACCGCGCGCGGCGAGCGTCTCGACCAGGTCGCGCACCGCGCCGCCGGTGGCGATGGCAAGCCCCATCGCGGTCGCCTGGACGGCGCCCCAGGCGCCGAGCGCGATGCCGCTGTCGTTCGACCGGGCGAGATCCATCGCCGCGGTCAGCATGCCGACCGCGAACAGCCCGCCGCCAAAACCGATCAGCACGGTACCAAAGCGGAAGATGTCGGCCGACTGAAGCGGCGCCGACATCACAACGCAGGCAAAGGCCGGCAACCCCGCCACCGCGCCGAGGGCGGCCAGCCGGCACGGATCGATGCCGGCCGACAGCGCGCGCGCGGCGAGCGCCAGCCCGACGATCGTGCCGCCGGCAAGCAATGCGGTCAGCAGCGTCGTCGCGCTGACGCCGAGATTGAGCACCTGCCCGCCATAGGGCTCGAGCAGCACGTCCTGCATCGAGAAGGCAGCGGTCCCGAGACCGACGGTCACGAGCAGCCGGCGTGCGCGCGGCGTGCTGGCAAAGGCGCCCCACGCCTCGCGAAAAGATGCCCGTGAGCGATCGGGATCGGTGCGCGACGGGTTGCGCCCCTCCTGCTTCCAGAGCGCGATCAGGTTCAGGCCCATCGTGATGACCGCCGCGCCCTGCACGACCTGGATCAGGCGCAGATGACTGAAATCGGCGAGCAGCGCCGAGAAGAGCAGCGCCGAGACCAGCATGCCGACCAGCAGCATGACGTAGAGCAGGGCCACCACGCGCGGCCGGCTCTCCTCCGGCGCGAGATCGCAGGCGAGCGCCAGGCCCGCCGTCTGCGTCGTGTGCAGGCCCGCGCCGACCAGCAGGAAGGCGAGCGCGGCGCCGATCTCGCCGGCATAGGGCGTCGCCGCCATGCCGTCGCCGGTCAGCACCAGCAGCGCGAACGGCATGATGGCGAAGCCGCCGAACTGCAGCATCGTGCCCATCCAGATGAACGGCACGCGCCGCCAGCCGAGATAGGAGCGGTAGGTGTCGGAGCGGTGGCCGATCAGCGCGCGCGCCGGCGCGAAGACGATCGGCAGCGCCACCATCAGCGCGACGAGCGCGGCCGGCACGCCAAGCTCGACGATCATCACCCGGTTCAGCGTCCCGGTCAGCAGCACAAGCGCCATGCCGACCGAAACCTGGAACAGCGACAGCCGGATCAGCCGGCCGAGCGGCAGTCCGTCGCTCGCGGCGTCGGCAAACGGCAGGTAGCGCGTGCCGACCAGCAGCCACGCATTTGCCAGCCTGATGCCGCGAAGCTTCATGACCGTGACAGCTCCATCATCTGCGAGGTGTAGAAGCCGTGCGAGACGCGCCTGGTTTGCCCGACGCGCCAGCCGGCGAGCGCCGGCTGCGCGGTCAGGTCCTTTGCCAGCGCATCGGGTCGCACCGGCACGATCGACGGCGCGCGGTCGGCCCGGGGAAAGAGCCGTCCAAGCCCATGCATGGCGGCGAGTGCGGGCGTGCGCGGCGCGAAGGTGAAGACGATCCGCTGGTGGGTCCGCGGCGTCAGGCTCGACAGGGCCCGAACGGCGTCTTCCATCTGGTAGTGGATCAGCGAATCCATCGCCACGACCGCGTCGAAGCGGCCATGCTCCGCCGCCAGCATGTCGCCCGCGCGGAACTTGATCTTCCCCCGGCCGAGATCCTTCGGCAGCGTCTCCGAGGCAAAGCGGATGATCTCCGGCGCGAGATCGATGCCGAGCACGTCGGCCCCGCGTCTCGCCAGCTCGATCGACATCGCGCCGGTGCCGCAGCCGGCGTCGAGAATGCGCCAGTCGGTCAGGTCCGCCGGCAGAGCGGAGAGCATCAGCGCCCGCATCTTGGACCGCCCCTCGCGCACCGAGGCGCGGATCCGGCCGAGCGGCGCCTCGGTCGCGAAACGCTTCCAGGCCTCGACCGCGGTGCGGTCGAAATAGGTCTGGATTTCGCCGCGGCGGCGCTGGTAGGTCGTGTCGAGCATCAGTCGAACCCCAGGAAGTCGAAGATCTCGCGATCCTTCATCGGCGTCGCGTCCAGTTCGTCGGTGCCGGCCCACAGCTTCTCGGCGAGCTGCATGTATTCGGCGCAGACCGCGCGCACTTCCGGCGAATCCTCCATCTCGAACAGCGTCGATTTCTTCAGCCGCGAGCGGCGCACCGCGTCGACGTCGCCGAAATGCGCCAGCCGCTTCAGGCCGATCGCCGCGTTGTAGCGGTCGATCTGGTCGGTCTCCCGGCTGCGGTTGGCGATCACGCCGCCGAGCCGCACATTGTAGTTCTTCGACTTCGCCTTGATCGCCGCCACGATGCGGTTCATCGCGAAGATCGAGTCGAAATCGTTCGCCGCCACCACGATGGCGCGCTCGGCATGCTGCAGGGGCGAGGCGAAGCCGCCGCACACCACGTCGCCCAGCACGTCGAAGATGACGACGTCGGTGTCTTCCAGCAGGTGATGCTCCTTCAGCAGCTTCACCGTCTGCCCGACGACATAGCCGCCGCACCCCGTGCCGGCCGGGGGCCCACCCGCCTCGACGCATTTCACGCCATTGTAGCCCTCGAACACGAAATCCTCGGCGCGCAGTTCCTCGGTGTGGAAGTCGACGCCCTCGAGAATGTCGATCACCGTCGGGATCAGCGACTTGGTCAGCGTGAAGGTCGAATCGTGCTTCGGATCGCAGCCGATCTGCAGCACGCGCTTGCCGAGCTTGGAAAAGGCGACCGACAGGTTCGACGAGGTCGTCGACTTGCCGATGCCGCCCTTGCCGTAGATGGCGAAGACCTTTGCCGTGCCGATCTCGACCGTCGGGTCGAGCATGACCTGCACACTGCCCTCGCCGTCGAGCTTGGCCGCCTGGATCGCATCGTCGCGCGCCACCCTCGGATGCGTGAATACGTTCATGCTGCTGCCTCCACTCCGACGCCCTCGACGCGGTCTTCGAGTTCTTCGCTCGCCTGCCTCAGCGCATCGAGCATCTCCGGATCGGGCGTCCAGTAGTGCCGCTCATGCGCCTCGATCAGGCGGTTCGCCATTTTCGCCGACGCCGTCGGGTTGAGCGCCGACAGGCGCTCGCGCATCTCGGGATCGAGCACGAAGGTCTGCGTCAGCTGCTGGTAGACCCAGGGCTGCACCTCGCCGGTCGTCGCCGACCAGCCCATCGTGTTGCGGACATGCTCCTCGATCTGGCGCACGCCCTCGTAGCCGTGGCTGAGCATGCCCTCGTACCATTTCGGGTTGAGCATGCGGGTGCGCGTCTCGATCGCGACCTGTTCGGAGAGCGTGCGCACCGCGCCTTCGCCGCGCGTCTGGTCGCCGATATAGACCGGCGCCGCCTTGCCGCCCTT
>JAUYMV010000458.1 GCA_030698645.1 Mesorhizobium sp. | reverse complement strand
GAACATTAAGCCCCGCGCAACATTGGCGTGTCAGACAGGTAGAGTTGCACAGTTTGGCGCGCGCATGGCACTTGTTGGTCTCAGACAGATCGTGATGCCTAGATCCCCGCAAATTGGCGCGGTTCAGCGGCTTCTGGTGCTGCGGGCGACCGAGGCCGGCGCGTCGGCCCTGCTGCGGGGCGGTCCGTCTGCCGTCGCGAAGACGGCTTCGCTGCCGCCCGCGCACCCCGTGAGCGCGCGTCTGTCGCCGCCGGCCGCCGCTGCACTGATCGCCGACCCGGCCCTATCGCCCGCTGCCCCGGCAAGTTCGCCTTCGGGCTCGTCGAGCGGGATCCTGCAAGCCTATGCCGAAGGATCCGGACAGCGGGAGGATACGCCTGACGCATCGCCGTTCGGCCGGTCCTCGGCTGCTTCCACGCCGCCGGCGGAGACCGCTCCGGCCCCGCGCGCCCTTGCCGACGCCAGATTCGGTCTCGTCCCAGCGATCGGCGCTGCGATGCCGTCCGATCGCGCCCGCGCCCCAGCAGCCGCCGCCATGGGCGCCGGCCGTGCGCGCAACGGCGGCGCTGGCGCTGCCGAAGCCCGCGAGGGCGCGCGGCAGCTGGCCTATTGGATCCTGCTCATCGGCGGCATCTGGACAACCCTCTTCGTCGCCATCACCATCGCCAGCCGCTGGGGCGCCGGCTAGGGCCGTTCCGCCAATCCGGGCCCGGCCGCCGCGCGGCCCGCTCCCTGCGGCGACAGCACCGGCACGAAGACCCGGCGCGACGCGCGGCGCGTCACCGGGATACCCTGGTAGAGCCGCTTCTGCCCCTCCACCACGATGACGCCCGAAAAGATCGGCCAGAAGCGCCGGCCGAGGCGCTCGAGGAACTGGTAGAGCTTGAGCACCGAACGCCGCTTCGTCGGCGGAAAGAACAGCGCCTCGGAGACCGCTCCCGGCGTGAAATTCGTCTCGCGCAGCAGCATGGCGAGCTGGCCGCGCGAAAACGGCCTCCCCGTGCCGAACGGCGTGTGTTCGAAACGCGCCCAGACGCCGCGCCGGTTCGGCACGACGACGACGATGCGCCCGCCCGGCGCCAGTACCCGCCACATTTCCTTCAGCGTCTCGTGCGGGCTTTCCGAATGCTCGAGCGCATGGACCAGCAGGATGCGGTCGACCGAGGAGTCGGTCAGCGGCAGCTCCTCGTCGAACACCAGCGCCGTCGAGGACGGCCCCTGCGGCGGCCAGTTCACAGCGCCCTGCGTCGCCGGCATGAAGGCGAAGACGCGCTCCGCGTCGGCGCCGAAGCGATCGAGCCAGGGCAGCGTGTAGCCGAGGCCGACCAGCCGCTCGTTCGGCATCTGCGCCCACACCGAGGAGATCGCCATGGCGATCGAGCGCTCCGCCAGCCGGCCGAGCATGGACGCGTAGAAGGCGCGGAGGTCGATGATGTCGGCATGCATGGGCGGACGGTAGCGGTCCGGACCGCGTTGTTCAAGGAAGCCGGTGACATGCGGCGGCCCGCACCCTATCTTGCGGCCAACCCCCGGGAGATCCGACAGCATGCCATTGATGGTCGAACAGTTCATGTGCCGCAGCGACAATTTCGGCGTGCTGCTGCACGACGCCGGGACCGGCGAGACGGCGATCGTCGACGCGCCTGAGGAGGCGCCGATCCTCGCCGCCATCGAACGCACGGGCTGGCGGCCGACGCTGATCCTGACGACGCATCATCACGGCGACCATGTCGAGGCCAATCTCGCCCTCAAGCAGCGCTTCGGGCTGAGCATCGTCGGGCCGAGGGCCGAGGCGGCGAAGATTCCCGGCATCGACCGCACCGTCGTCGACGGCGAGACGTTCCTGTTCAGCGGCCATGAGGTCCGCGTCATCGAGACGCCCGGCCACACCGCCGGCCATGTCTGCTATTTCCTGCCGGGCGCGTAGCTGCTGTTTGCCGGCGACACGCTGTTTTCGCTCGGCTGCGGCCGGCTGTTCGAGCGCGGGCCGGCCGACATGCTGGCGTCGCTGAAGAAGCTGGTCCAGCTGCCGCTCGACACCGCGATCCATTGCGGCCACGAATACACCCAGTCCAATGCCCGTTTCGCGCTGACCATCGATCCGACCAATTCGGCGCTCAAGGAACGGGCAAGGGAGGTCGACGCGCTGCGCGCCGACGGCAAGCCGACCCTGCCGACGACGCTCGGCGCCGAGATGGCGACGAACCCGTTCCTGCGCTGGCACGACAAGGTGATCCGCCGCAACCTCGGCATGGAAACCGCCTCCGACGAGGCCGTCTTCGCCGAAATCCGCAAGCGCAAGGACAATGCCTAGAACGAGAGCAGGACTCCGAGCGTGATCATCGCCTGCGCCGAAAAGTAGAGCGCCCAGACGGCCGGCTGCGCCCAGCCGTGATGCGGCGAGGCGGGCGGAATCAGGAACCTGCCCGTCGCCAGCAGCCCGTCCGACGCCATGAACAGCACCGCGCCGCCGACCACCGGCGCAACCGGCACGGTGAGCGCGCCGAGCCCCATGGCGAGGATCGCCGCCGCGTAGAGCGCCACCGGCCCGCGCATCGCGCCGGGCAGCGCCGGCCAGAGCAGTCCCACCAGCAGGCCGACCGAAGCCAGCATGGCGAGCCCGAGCGCGATGCGCCACGGTTCGGCGACGATCAACCCGACCCCCTCTCCGGAGAGCGCGAACAGCGCGACATAGGCCAGATGCGCCAGCAGGAAGCTGGCGAGGCCCGCCATGAAGGCGCGTTCGCCGTTCTGCGCCAGAAAGGCGTCGCCGGCGGCGCTGAGCAGGAGGGCGGCCACCAGCAGCGCCGGCCCGCCCTGCACGGCGGCCAGAAGCGCCAGCAGCAGCACGCCGCCGGCCTTGGCGAGCGTCCGCCGCCAGGACGGCGGATGGCCTGCCATGAAGCCGTAGAAGACGGCCAGCAGTACGGCAAACAGCAGCGTGCCGTTGGCGGTTTCGCTCAAGCCCCCCGCAAACGGCATCACGCCTCCGCCGGCAGCGGCTGGCGCGAGCGCCAGATCATGCTCTTTGCCGCCAGCACGGCGCCCGCCGTGATCATCGCGCAGGCGGCGAGGACGACCGGCTCGGCGCCGGCGAATCCGCCGGCGATCAGCACCAGCGTCGACAGCAGCGGCGCGGCATAGCTCGCCGCGCCGAGCACCTGGATGTTGCCGTGCTTGACGCCGAAATCCCACGCATAGAAGGCCGCGCCGACAGGCATCAGGCCAAGCCCGGCGACCGCCGCCCACTGGCCGGGCCCTTGCGGCCACACGGTCTCCTCCAGCGCCAGGTGGCAGGCGAGCGACAGCACGGCGGTCGCCGCGCAGAACCAGGTCACCGTCGATGTCGGCACCGCCGGAAAGCGCCGCGACGCAAGTGAATAGGCCGCCCATACGAAGGCGCAGGCAAACGCCATCGCATAGCCGAAGGCGTAGCGCGCCTCGAAGGCGACCGAGCCGCCCCTGGTGACGATCAGCGCGGTGCCGGCAAGCCCGAGCAGCGCACCGGCGACATGGTGCCAACGCAGCCGCTCGCCAGGCATCAGCGCGGAGCCGACCACGATGAACAACGGCCACAGATAGGCGATCAGGCTCGCCTCGACGGCCGGCGCGTTGCGCAGCGCGGTGAAGTAGAGGAAATGATAGCCGAACAGGCCGGCGATGCCGATCAACCAGACGACGGCCGGCACCTTCGTCGTCGAGCCGGGCGCAAGCCCCGCCAGCCGCGCAGCAATGCCGATCGCCGTGCCGATCGAAAAGGCCAGCGCCGACAGCAGGAATGGCGGCACCTCGCCCGACGCGTCGGTCAGAAGCGCCAGCAGCGCCCACATGGCGACGGCCGAAAAACCGATCAATGTAGCCCGCGCCAAGACGTCCCCCGATACCCCGTCGTCCGCCGAAGGCGGCCTATTTCACCGCTTCGAAGCGCCGCGCGGTGATGGTGAGCGTTCCGATCTCGGTGCCGGCCGTCGCCCGGATCGGCGCATAGATGCCGGTCGTTCCGAGCTGCGCGAAGGCGATCAGGATCTTGCTTTTATTCTTGAGGTATTCAAGCGACTTGTGGCCGGGCTTGTAGCCGCCGACCGGCAGGAAGCGCGCCCGGCAGGTCACCGCGTCGCCGCTGAAGCCGGCAGCCTCCGCCGGCCCGATTCCGACGAGCGAGAGGGCGAGGTCGGCGCGCAGTTCGCCGTCGTAGACCCTGAGCGTATGATTGCAGACGTCCTTGAGGCTGCTGGCGCGCACCATCGTGGCGGAAATCGGATCCGCGACCGCAGCCAGGTCGTCGGCGCCGATGCCGACCCATTCGGCGCGCTTCTTCAGCGGCGGCACGTTCTCGGTCCGCGATACGCGTCCGTTGGCGAATGTGATCTCGGTCTTCTTCTTCTTGTCGCCCGAAATGTAGTTGAGCAGGTAGGAGTCGGGCTTGGCCAGCGCCTCGCCGAAGCGGCCATTGACCGAGGTGGTGCCCTTGGTGTTGTCGAATATCTTCGCGATGCCCGAGCTCGACAGCGACCCGGTCAGCTCGAAACGGTCGCCCTCGATCGTCGAGCGGAATGTGGTGCGCGCGATGTTGAGCCCGAGAATCGAGATCGAATAGTCGGCGCGGAAGCTCTGCGGCGCGGCAACCTCGGCGGCGACGGGCCACGCCGACGCGCCGAGCGCCATCAATCCGGCGATGCCAGCGGACACGAACTTCATCGACTGATTTCCTGTCTCTTCATGCGATTCCGGACGACCCGCGACATCGGTTTCCATGCCGGTCGGATCTGTCGGTCCCTATGCCGGTCGGATTTCGGCATTTGTATGGACGAAGGCGCAACGCCCCACCGCGCGCGAGGTTGCATCCAAGCGGGCACGTCGGATTTGCGCTTGCTTTGTCGCCGGCTCTTCAGTTCGCGCGGCCACCGGCTTTTCAGATTGCGCGACTGCCAGCTTTTCAGATCGAGCGGCCGGTTGCATTTCTGAGCCGGCCGGAATATATCCGCCCTGTTCCGGTTCGCGCCCATCGTCTAGCGGTCAGGACACCGCCCTCTCACGGCGGGAACAGGGGTTCGATTCCCCTTGGGCGTACCAGACTTCTTCCGCGGAACCGACCCTACCACTGCCGCTCCCTCAGCGACTGCAGTTTCGCGGCGATCAGGCCGGCCGCCATGTCGATCACCGGATCAGGCCGCCCGTTTCCGTCGGCATGCAGTTGGCCGATGCTGTGCGCCGTCCATTCGTAGATCTCGCGCACGTCGCGCCGCGAGATGGCGCCGCGCGCCTCGAGCCGATCGATCAGCGCGCTGAGCGTCGCGGCCGACACGAGTTCGCTCGCACGGGCCAGAAAATCCTGGTCAGTTGTCGTCATTGCCCACACCCATTCCCACCGCCTAATATCTAGGCATAAGACGGCCCCGTTGGCGAATCCTATTAAATGCAGCCGATTGCGTCCAAGCCGGCAAAACACGGGGCCGCCGCGCCGGGCGGCGCGCAAATCCGCGGGCCGTTTTGCCGGCTGCCGGGCACGGTTCCGGCGCCCGTCCCTTCGCGTTTGCGGCAAATTGTTGATTCCGGGGAGAAAATGTGATATCCATTCTCTACATGCCGGTGACACCACGTCTTTTCATGGCGCTAAGCCTTACCCGTTGAAAGGTTTGCAACAGCATTTCGGACCAGGGCGACCTGGGCCAGGCGCTTTCACTTGTTGTGCGCCAAAGCCCGCCATGTTCCGGAACGCTGCCCATTTGTGCCCCGCATTGCGCAAGGCCCGCAGAGGCCGCAGCATTCCCCGGCCGCGGCCGGTCGAACAGGAGTATGAAGCGTAATGGCCACCCCGCAGAAAAAGCCCGCAGCCCGCAACGGTTTCAAGACCGGCGAATACATCGTCTATCCGGCGCATGGCGTCGGCCAGATCGTGTCGATCGACGAGCAGGAAGTCGCGGGCCACAAGCTGGAGCTCTTCGTCA
>JAUYMV010000456.1 GCA_030698645.1 Mesorhizobium sp. | reverse complement strand
CAGCATCGCGTTGTTGTGATGCCCGAAGCTGTCGTGGTCGCCGCCGAACGGATTGGGCACCGCGGTCAGCGGCATGTGCAGATAGGGTTCCAGGAAGGCGCGGTCGGGCACGTTATCAGGGATCTTGCGCATGCCGTCCATGTCGTCGGAGAAGCAGAGCAGCCGGGTCTTCACCTTGTCTTCGGTCAGCACGCGAAAGGCATGCCGCACCATGGAGGTGCGCGCCACCTCGCCGAACGTGCCGATATGCGGCAGTCCGGACGGGCCGTATCCGGTCTCGAACAGCACCGTCTCCGGAAACTCCGTGCCCTTGTAGCGGTCGATCACTTTCTGCGCTTCCTCGAACGGCCAGGCTTTGCTCGACCTGGCGGCGTCAAGGATTTCCGGCGTGATCAGCGGGGCTCGTGTTTGCGGCATTGCGTTTCCTGTCTCGCCGGACGGCCCGGCGCAGACTGTGCTAATGGACAAGCTTCCACTGCTGTCAAGCCGAAGATCGGTCGGAACTGCGTTTATGCCGCCGTGGGCAAGTCTGAAACGGCGGCGGAGCGCTCGCCCTTCGATACGTTTGCGCATGGCCGCTATTGCGCGCCGCGCCTCGCAGTCCCACTTTGCGTCAACAAGACTCAGCATCGGGAGTTCGTTTTGGCAAAGCCGTCCGCGCACGAAGCATTGATCTATCTCATGGTGGTGGTGTCCGCCGCCGATCGCGACATGACCGATGCCGAACTCGCCCATATCGGCGAGGCCGTGCGCGGCTGGCCGATCTTCCTTGACTTCGACGAGACCGCGCTCGTTGGTGCGGCGCGTGATTGCCAGAAGCTGTTGCAGGACGAGGGAGGTCTCGACCGGATCTTCGGGATGGTCCTCGACAGCGTGCCGCTGCATTTGCACGACACGGCCTATGCGATCGCCGTCGAGGTTGCGGTCGTTGATCGCGAGATGCGGATCGAGGAGCGACGGGTGCTCGAGCGTTTGCGCAGCTACCTCGCCATCGATGCCGACACGGCGCGCGCCATTGAACTGTCCGCCAAGGCGCGCCACCGCACGCTGACCTGATCGCGATGGGCCAGCTCCTTTCCGAAAGCGCCATACGCCTCGCCGCCTTTGTCCTCATCTTCGGCAGCATGGCGGTTTTCGAGCTGGTTTCACCCCGGCTCGAACGCGCCGAAATGGCGGGAGCCCTGAAGACCCGCCGCTGGGTGACCAATCTGTCGCTCGTGGTCATGTCCTCTTTCGTCCTGCGGATCATCTTCCCGGCCGCTGCGGTCGGCTCCGCCGTCTGGGCGGAAGCCCATGGCTATGGCCTGTTCCGCATGGTCGCGATGGACCCGGTCGTGGCCGGCCTGCTCTCCTTCGTCATTCTCGATTTCGCGGTCTGGCTCGAACATGTCGCCAGTCACAAGATCCCGCTGTTCTGGCGTTTTCACCGGATGCATCATGCCGACACCGGCTTCGACGTGACGACCGGCCTGCGGTTCCATCCGGTCGAGATCGTTGCATCCATGCTGTGGAAGGCGGCGATCGTCGTCGCTCTCGGCGCCCCGGTCCTCGGCGTGTTGATCTTCGAGATCGTGCTCAATGGCACGGCGATGTTCAACCATTCCAATGCGAAGCTGCCGCTCGCTCTCGACGGCGCTTTGCGCCGGGTCATTGTCACGCCCGATATGCACCGCGTCCATCACTCGACGATTCGCCGCGAGACCGACTCCAACTACGGGTTCAATTTCCCGTTCTGGGACCGTCTCTTCGGCACCTACAACGCCCAGCCGGTCAAGGGGCATGACGCAATGGACATTGGCCTCGACGCCTATCGCGGACGGGAGCCGTCCAGCTTCCTCTGGGCGCTGCTTCTGCCCTTTCGGCGCGGCTGAGCTCAGTAGAAGCCAAGCGGGAAGTAGCGCAGATAGAGTTCCGCAAACGCGCCATTGACCTGGATTTGGTGCAGCGCGAAGTTGAACGCGTCGGCGAGCACGGCATTTTCCGGTCGTACCGCTATCGCGAGCCCGGCGCCGAGATACTCGGGCGCCAGATAGGGACCGCCGGCAAATCGGCAGCAGCTCGCCGAATCCGTGCCAGACAGCCAGAACGCCAGCCGCATCCCGTCGCCGAACGCGCCATCGAGCCTGCCCGCGCGCACTTCCTCCAGCATCGCTTCGTCGCGATTGTAGGTGATCGGTATCGCGCCGTCGAAATAGGCCCGCAGCATGCGCTCATGCGCCGAGCCGGCAATGACGCCGATGAACTTCCCGGCAAGCTGGTCGTGCAGCGGCTCGGACAGGGCCGACGCCTTGCGCATCACGAAGCGGGCGGGAAACTGCATGTACGAGCGCGAGAACGCGTATTTCCCACGCGACTCCGGCGTCACGGCGATGCCGGCGAGGATGGCCTCGCCCTGTCCGCCTTCCAGCGCCGCGTCGAGTTCGCTCCATGGCAGGGCCTGGATCTGGCAGACATCCGCAATGGCGAGTTCGCCGCAGATCCTGCGCGCGAGATCGACGTGAAAACCGGTCAGGCGCCCGCTCGCGTCCAGATAGCTGAACGGCGGAAAATCGACGGTCGTCAGGAATCGCAGCCGCTGCAGGTTGCTCAACGGAGGCTTCGGCAGCCGCTCCTTCATGTCCCAGAAACTCGGAATCTGCGGTTCGGCTGCTTTGCCGGCTGTTGCCGCAAAGACAAGGAGAATGCCGAGAAGCAATACGACTGTTCTCAATCCGGTCTCTCCGTAGGGCCGCACCTGCGCGCCGCACGTCGCGGCGTTCGGTTGCCAGATAGCATGACGCCACGATCGCGGAAACACGTGTCCGGCATTGCCTTCGGCAGCCACGCCGCCAATCCAGTTGACTCGTACGGCGTTGTCTTGCGACGATGACGGAGCCGAGAGCGGCATAGGACTGGACGCGGGGACACTGCGGATTGGGTCGCAGTCGCGCCAGGCTTCAATATCCGCGTCCGGCAGGGGAAATTCACGCTTCACGTCGCCAGTTGCGGCGTAGCTGGTTCGTCTGGAGGATCGATGTCCGACGCTTCAGCGCTGGGCATTGCCGCGGGTGCCGATGCGCGCTTCGGGCCGCGCCGAGGCCGGACTCATGTCGAACAGCCGATACCGGTTGCGTCCGCGACGCCTTCCATTCATGCATGGATCCCCATTCTCCGCCGCCTCGGCGTCTGGCCGTCGCAGGCGGTCGAACTGGCCCGGCGCGCGGGCCGGAACGGCACCGACCTGCTGGCCGAGTTGCTGGCCGCCGGCATCGTTCCGGAGGAAACGATCTATCGGGAAATCGCTGCCGATCTCGCACTGCCATTCCAGACCGAGATCGATCCGCGCAGTCTGCGCATCGGCGCGGCGGCCGCGCTGATACTTCTGCGCGCGCCGCGCGGAGCAGGTATGGTGCAGGCGACCGACCGCAACGGACGCATCGTCTATCTCGTCGCGCCGTCCGCGTCCGAAGTCGTCCGACTGCGCCGGCTGCGCGCCGGAGACCCGGCCATGCCTTTTCGGGTCCGCGTGGTCGCACCGGCCGCGTTGCGCGCCGCCCTCATCGCGGTTGCGCGGCCAAGGCTGGTCGGACTTGCCCGCGATGGGCTCTTCGTCAGGCGGCCGTTGCTGTCCGCGCGCATCGTCGCCAACGCATGGCAGGGGGTCCTGCTCGGCGCGATGATCGTCGGCCTGCCGCTCGCCTTCCTCAGGTTCCCCACAGAGGCGTGGCTGCTGTCTCACCTGTTCTTCTCCCTGTTCTTCCTTGCGTGCATTGCGCTTCGCCTGGCTGCGGCGGCAGGCCGCAACCCGCAGCCTGTGCGATCGTTTCCGCCGATCGATCCGGCTTCGGTGCCGATCTACACGGTGCTTGTCGCTCTGCGTGACGAAGTCGAGATCGTGCCCGAACTCCTGGTCGCCCTCGGGCGTTTGTCCTGGCCGCGCAGCAAGCTCGATGTAAAGCTCGTCTGCGAGGCGGACGACCGCGCGACGATCGATGCGATCCGCGCGCATGGATTGCGCTCCTGGGTCGAAGTGATCGAGGTGCCGCCCGGCATGCCGAGAACCAAGCCAAATGCGCTCAGCTATGCCCTGCCGATGGCCAAGGGCGAGTTCGTGGTGCTTTACGACGCAGAGGACCGGCCGCATCCACACCAGCTTGTCGAAGCCTGGCAG
Organism: Mesorhizobium sp.; assembly: GCA_030698645.1. GTDB lineage: Bacteria > Pseudomonadota > Alphaproteobacteria > Rhizobiales > Rhizobiaceae > Mesorhizobium_A. The sequence continues at coordinate 8,641 of JAUYMV010000456.1, read as the reverse complement.
CGCTTCCGCAGCGACGGGCCCGACCTCGGCTGTCTCCAGGCGCCGATCCGCATCGATAATGCCGCCTCCGGCATGCTCCCCGCTATGTTCGCCCTCGAATATGCCGCGCTGTTCCGCCGTCTGTTGCCCTATCTCGCGCGCCAACGCTGGCTGCTGCCGCTTGGCGGTACGTCCAATCATTTTCGGCGCGCGGTTCTGGAAGAAGTCGGCGGATGGGACCCCTACAACGTGACGGAAGATGCGGATCTCGGCATGCGTCTCGCCCGATTCGGCTACCGCACCGCAACGCTCACCTTGCCGACCGGCGAGGATGCGCCGGACACGCCGCTGGTCTGGCTGCGGCAGCGCACACGCTGGTTCAAGGGATGGAGCCAGACTTGGCTCGTGCATATGCGCGATCCGCGCCGGCTCGCGAGGGAACTCGGCTTCCGGTCGTTCCTCGTCGCCCAGATTCTCTTTGCGGGCATGATCATCTCCGCGCTGGCGCATCCCTTCCTGATTGTTTCAGGCATCTGGTTCGCCGTCAGTTGGCTCGATGGCGGGTTGGGCGGGATGCAGAAATCGATACTCGCCCTCGATCTCGCCAATATAGTGCTCGGCTATGCGGCTTTCCTGTTTCTCGGCTGGCGCGCGCTGGGCGCGTCAGGTCGCGGGCAATTCGGCAAGATCGTGCTGTTTACCCCCGTTTACTGGCTGATCATGTCGGTTGCCGCCTGGCGGGCGCTGGTCCAGCTTTATGTCGATCCGCATCGCTGGGAGAAGACCCCGCACAAGCGGCGCCGACAGCCGCGCGGGCCTTAGGCGATTCACTTGACCGTCGCCGGGCCTTTCTCTCCCGCGATCAGGAAGTCCGGACCGCTACCGATGATGTTGGCATCCTGCGTGCCGATGACGGCATCGTTGCGTCCTTCATAGGACATTGCCGACAGAAGGTGCCGGATGACGGCGATCCGCGCACGCCGCTTGTCGTTCGACCGCACGATGGTCCACGGTGACGCCAAGCTGTGCGTGCGCTCCATCATGATGTCGCGGGCCTTGGTATAGTCGTCCCAGAGCTTTATGCCCGCGACATCGATCGGTGAGAATTTCCAGTTCTTCAACGGCGAGTGACGCCGATCATGAAACCGTTCGAGTTGCATCTCCTGGCCGATGTTCAGCCAGATCTTGAAGAAATGGATGCCCTCGTTGGAAATCTGCTGTTCGAATCCCGGCGTTTCGGCGAGAAACTTCTCGTACTGGTATGGCGTGCAGAACCCCATCACCTTCTCCACGCCGGCACGGTTGTACCAGGAACGATCGAAGGTCACGAACTCGCCGGCCGACGGGAAATGGGCGACATAGCGCTGGTAGTACCATTGCCCCCGTTCGGTTTCCGTCGGCTTGGTCAGCGCCACGTTGCGCGCGGTGCGCGGGTTCATGTACTGGTGAACCGCGGCGATCGTCCCGCCCTTGCCGGCCGCGTCCCGGCCTTCGAACAGCACAACCACGCGCTGCCCGCTTTTCTGCATCCAGTATTGCAGCTTGACGAGTTCGACCTGCAGGGCCTCGATCGTTTTTATGTATTCCTCGCCGGGAAGCTTCTTCTCGTACGCATAGTTGCCCGACGTCATCGAGTGCTTGTCGATCCAGTCGGGGAGCTTCGGATTGTCGATGTCGAAGACCCGCTCCTTGCCGGCGATCGTCAGCTTGAGCGGTTTCAGGTTTTCCATCCCGGCAGGCTGCGGCTTTTCTGCCGTCGTGTTCTTCTTTTCGGTCGCCATGCAGGCTACATCCTCGTTGACTGGTTGACCCCATGCTATGGCGCGCGGGCGGCCGCGTAAAGCTGGCGCGAGCGGGCAAGGACCTGCCGCGCCGGCTCACCACAGCAGGCGGCGGAAGATATCAACGGGCGAAGCCGGGATGGCGGGCAGATTGGGTGATTTCTTGAGGATCGTTATCAGCCGCCTCTGGTCGGCGCGTTGGCTGATTGCCGGCGCCATCGTTGCCCTCGCCGGGCTCGCGGCGTCCTCCGGCGCAACTGTGTCCTCCGTGCTTCTGGCGGTACTGTTTGTAGTGGCGGTTGCCGCGCTGGCGCCGCGACGCGACGGGCTCGGCCGCACCGAGCGCGTGGCTGACGCCGGTCGCACGCCCTTTGACGCCATCACTGCCGAGCATCTCGCGGCTTCGGTATCGGATCCACTGGTGATCTGCGACGCGCGGGGCTCCGTCGTCTATGCGAACAAGCCCGCTGCGAACGCCTTCAGCGCGCTTAACGAAGGCACGTCGCTCATTCTGCGCTTCCGCGCCCCCGAAATGCAGGACCTGATCGGCGGCTTGCTGTCCCAGGGGAAGGGCGGCTCGATCGACTACGCCGAGCGCCTCCCCGTCGAGCGCTGGTTCCGCGTTACCGCGTCGCCGATCGGTCAGGCTGGCGGCTTCTTCGTCCTCGTATTCAAGGACCAGAGCGAAACGCGCCGTATCGACCGGATGCGTGCCGACTTCATCGCCAACGCCAGCCACGAACTGCGTACGCCGCTGGCTTCCGTCTCGGGTTTCATCGAGACGCTGCGCGGACCTGCGCGAAACGACCCGGCCGCGCGCGAGCAGTTCCTGCAGATCATGCAGAACCAGACCGCGCGCATGGCGCGACTGATCGACGATCTTCTCTCGCTCTCGCGGCTGGAGACCAAGCCCTTTCTCAATCCCGCCGACCGGCTCGACCTGCGACCGCTGATCGACGGCGTCATCGACGCATTGAGCCCGCTGGCCAAGGAATCCGGCGTCCGTATCGAGCGCGACTTCGGCGAAGGGGCCGCGATCGTCGCCGGCAACCGCGACGAACTCATCCAGGTGTTCGAGAACCTGCTCGAGAACGCCTGCAAGTATGGTCAGAGCGGTGGCCGCGTGCTGGTGTCGATCGATCGCGCCGCGTCCGGATATGATGGAATGCTCGATGTCGCGGTGCGCGATTTCGGTCCTGGCATCCCGGAGGAGCACATCCCACGGCTGACCGAACGCTTCTACCGTGTCGATGTCGAAACCAGCCGAGGACAGAAGGGAACCGGGCTTGGGCTGGCCATCGTCAAGCACATCCTGACACGTCACAATGCACGCCTGACGATCCGTTCGAAGCCAGGCGAAGGCTCGACCTTCACGGTTCATTTCCCGCAGGCCTGAAGCGGCGGACCTTTTGCCGGCTTTGTCGAACGAAACACCTTTATCGTTCTTTTTTCCGTCATCGGCTTCGACTAGCCTGTGCACTTGGTTGCACCACAACCGCCGATGGTCAGGGAACACGCATGCCGACGCACCATATCGTAAGCGCCTTTGACGAGGAGCTGAAATACCTTGCGAACCGCATCGCTGCGATGGGTGGCCACGCCGAACGCATGGTCGATCAGGCGGTCTTCGCTCTGGTCAATTCCGACCATGGTCTGGCCCGTCAGGTAGTCGCCAATGACGAGTTTCTGGACATCGGCCAGCGCGAGATCGACGAAAAGGCGATCGTCATCATCGCCCGGCGCCAGCCCATGGCCGACGATCTGCGCGAGATCATAGGCGCGATACGGATTTCCGGCGATCTTGAGCGGGTCGGCGATCTTGGCAAGAACATCGCCAAGCGCGTCGTCGCGGTGACCGAAGCGCGCCAACCGGTGCGGCTGTTCCGTGGCATCGAATCGCTCGCCGAACTGGCGCTGACGCAGTTGAAGGACGTCCTCGACACCTATGCGTCACGGTCGATCGACAGGATCGGTTTCGTGCGCGACCGCGACGACCAGATCGACGCCATGTACACCTCGCTGTTCCGCGAGTTGCTGACCTACATGATGGAAGATCCGCGCAACATCACCGCGTGCACACACCTGCTGTTCTGCGCCAAGAACATCGAGCGGATCGGTGATCACGCGACCAATATCGCGGAGACCGTCTACTACATCGTCACCGGTGCGCAGATGCCGGCGGAACGTCCGAAGGAGGACAAGAGCCACAAGGTGACGGCCCAGGCTACGGCGGCCGCCGATCCAAGCTAGCTCGAGGAATCCTATCGGCTACGGCGGCGCTCGGAAGCCGGCTGGAACGCCAGTTTCGCGTGGTATTTGCAGTAGGGTCCGGTCTCGGCCGCGTCATTGCCGCAGAAGTTGAAATCGTCGTTCAGCGGGTCGCCATTCGGCCACTTGCATGTTCGTTCGGTCAATTCGACCAGCCGCAGGCGGCGCGAGATCGGCACGACGACGTTCTCGTGCATCGGCCGCGTGATGTACTGCGACACCGGCTCGGCGTCGAACTGCATCTGCAGGGCCGAGGAGCCGATCGAGGCGGGCATCGAGCGCTGGGCGGTTGCGCCGCTGCGGGTCGAGCGCGTCATCGTGCTCGGCGCGGCGACTGCCTTCGTCGACTTCTTCTGACGGGCGGGCGCCGCGGTCGCGCGGCCTCGGCTCGAAAGCTTCAGTCGGTGCACTTTCCCGATCACCGCGTTGCGGCTCACACCGCCCAGATGCGCCGCGATCTGGCTAGCGCTCAGCCCTTCGGCCCAGAGTTTCTTGAGTAGTTCGACGCGTTCGTCAGTCCAGTTCATTTCGACACGCTCCTCGCGCAGCGTGCGGTTATCGGAATCCGTCATCGACCCGGTGGGAGCCGGGGCAACACCATATCTATTCGGATTATTGGGTCCGCCGCACGAAATCTGGTATTTTCTTGTCCTTAAACTACCTTATCCGCGGACTCCGTGACAAGAGTCCCGGAAGCAACACGAATCAGTTTTCTCGGTTTTCCCCAACTTGGGGCCATATCACCGCAGGGGTGCCCAAACGGCGCCGCCAGCAGCTAAACGCGCGAACGACGTTTTCGTTGACATCGCGGGCGAAAAAACCAATATTCCGCCCAAGCAGGCCGCCCCTCGGGCGGCTTTTTTGATTTGGTGTCTGAGTTAGGCAAAAACAAGGTCCGCGGCGCCCTTCGAGCCCTCTTTGCCTCGGAATGAACGGTTATGAACGCTAAAGTGCTTTACGAGACGTTTTCCCGCGCACCGCTGGCCTTCGAGCGGGGCGAGGGCTGCTGGCTCATCACCGGAGACGGCGCGCGATATCTGGACTTCGCCGGGGGCATCGCCGTCAACTCGCTCGGACACAGCCATCCCCATCTGGTCGCGGCACTCACCGAACAGGCGGCCAAGCTCTGGCACGTTTCCAATCTCTATCAGGTGCCTGGCCAGGAGCGGCTCGGCGAGCGTCTGGTGGAGAACAGTTTCGCCGATCGCGTCTTCTTCACGAATTCCGGCGCCGAAGCGCTGGAATGCGCCATCAAGACCGCGCGCCGCTATCACTATGTGAACGGCAATCCGGAGAAGTTCCGCATCATCACCTTCGAGGGTGCCTTCCACGGCCGAACCCTCGCGACCATCGCGGCTGGCGGCCAGGCCAAGTATCTGGAAGGCTTCGGCCCCAAGGTCGACGGTTTCGACCAGGTTCCGTTCGGCGATGTCGAGGCGGCGCGCGCCGCCATCACGCCGGAGACAGCAGCGATCCTCATCGAGCCGCTGCAGGGCGAGGGCGGCATCCGCGAACTGCCACAGGGCGGCCTCGCGGCGCTACGGCAGCTTTGCGACGAACACGGTCTGCTGCTCATCCTCGACGAGGTGCAGTGCGGCGTCGGGCGCACCGGCAAGCTGTTCGCCTATCAGTGGACCGATATCGAGCCGGACATCGTCGCCATCGCCAAGGGCATCGGTGGCGGCTTCCCGATGGGCGCGTGCCTGGCGACCGAAGCGGCCGCCGTTGGCATGACACCCGGGACGCACGGCACGACCTTCGGTGGAAACCCGCTTGCCATGGCGGTCGGCAATGCCGTCCTCGACGTGGTTCTCGAGCCGGGCTTCCTTGATGATGTGGCGCGCAAGGGGCTGCTGCTCAAGCAGCGTCTCGCCAGCGTCGCCGACGAGTTCCCCGACGTGATCGAAGGCATCCGCGGTTCCGGCCTCATGGCCGGGTTGAAGTGCCGCATGCCGAATACGACCGTCAACATGGCGCTGCGCGACGAGAAGTTGCTGGCGGTTCCCGCCGGCGACAATGTCGTGCGTCTGCTGCCGCCGCTGAACGTCAGCGACGAGGAAATCGGCATCGCCGTCGACCGCATCCGCAAGGCAGCGCAGGGCCTGTCCGCCAAGCACTGAGCGCAGGGAGTTTCAGATGGCAGGCCAGCCGCGCCATTTCACCGATTTGTCCGCGCTTTCCGCGACCGAGTTGCGCGCGATCCTCGACGACGCGGTTGTGCGCAAGGCCGAGCAGAAGGCCGGCAACGCCGGCAAGCCCTTCGAGGGCAAGGTGCTGGCGATGATCTTCGACAAGCCGTCGACGCGTACGCGTGTTTCCTTCGATGTCGCCATGCGCCAGCTCGGCGGCTCGACCATCATGCTGACCGGCGCCGAGATGCAGCTCGGCCGCTCGGAATCGATCGCCGACACGGCGCGTGTGCTGTCGCGCTATGTCGACGCCATCATGATCCGCACCACGGCGCATGACCGCCTGACGGAACTCGCCGAGGCGGCGACGATCCCGGTCATCAACGGCCTCACCGACGACACGCATCCCTGCCAGATCATGGCCGACGTCATGACCTTCGAGGAGCATCGCGGCAGCGTCAGGGACCGGCTGATCACCTGGACCGGCGACGGCAACAACGTGCTCCACTCGCTGATCGAGGGCTCCGCCCGCTTCGGCTACCGGCTCAACATGGCGATCCCCGAGGGCAGCGAGCCGGAGCAGCGCTATATCGACTGGTCCGAGCGCAATGGCGGCCGCCTGCACCAGACGCGCTCCGCCGAGGAGGCCGTCACCGGCGCCGACGCGGTCGTCACCGATTGCTGGGTGTCGATGGGCCAGGAGCACCGCGCGCGTGGCCACAATGTCTTCCTGCCTTATCAGGTCAATACCGGGCTGATGTCGCATGCGGCGCCGAATGCGCTGTTCATGCACTGCCTGCCGGCGCATCGCGGCGAAGAGGTCACCGACGAGATCATCGACGGGCCGAATTCGGTCGTCTTCGACGAAGCGGAAAACCGGCTCCACGCGCAGAAGGCCGTTCTTGCCTGGTGCCTGTCGGGAGCGAACTGACTTGGCTGAACGCAAACTTGGCGAATTCGGCTTCGCCGGCGACGATCATGTCGTGCCATTCGAAGTCGCCCCGCTCGACATTCGCGGCCGCGTGGTCCAGCTCGGTCCCGCGCTGAACCACATTCTCGCGCGCCATGACTATCCCGAGCCGGTCGCCCAGCTTCTGGCCGAAGCCTCCGTCCTGACGGTGCTGCTCGGCACCGCGCTCAAGTTCGATGGCAAATTCATCCTGCAGACGCGTTCCGACGGGCCGGTCGACATGCTGGTCGCCGATTTCTCGACGCCGTCCTCGCTGCGCGCCTATGCCCGCTTCGATCACCAGCGGCTCGACGCGGCGATTGCCGAAGGCAAGGTCGCGCCCGCCGAACTGCTCGGCAAGGGCATCCTCGCGATGACCATCGACCAGGGCGAATTCACGCAGCGCTACCAGGGCATCGTCGAACTGGACGGCCAGGCGCTCGACGAGGTGGCGCGCACCTATTTCCGCCAGTCCGAGCAGATTCCGACCGAGGTGCGCCTCGCCGTCGCGCGCCATGTCGTACCGGGCGAATACGGCCCGGACGAACGCTGGCGCGCCGGCGGCATCCTGATCCAGTTCCTGCCCGAGGCGCCCGAACGCCTGCGCCTGCCCGACCTGCCGGGCGGCGACGGACATCCGGGCTTCGACCCGGCCGACGATCCGACCGACAGCGCCTGGAACGAGGCAATAGCGCTGATGGGAACGGTCGAGCCGTCCGAATTGCTTGATCCGACGGTCGAGTCCGAGCGCCTGCTCTACCGGCTCTTCCACGAACACGGCGTGCGCGTTTTCGAGGGCACCCGCATCCTCGACGACTGCTCCTGCTCGCGCGAGCGCATCCACGGCCTGCTCGAAGGATTCAGCGCCGAGGAGATATCCGAGTCGATCGAGGACGGCGTCATCAAGGTGAGTTGCGAGTTCTGCTCGAAGAAATACGAGTTCGATCCGGTCGAGTTCGTCTCGGTCAATTGACCGTGCGCAGTTCGCCCGGCAGGTCGAGCGAGAACGCCGGAATCTGCACGTCGAACAACGCGCCAGCCGCATCGCGCATCGTGTAGCGCCCGACCATGAAGCCGGTTGGCGTCGTCAACGGACAGCCCGACGTGTATTGATAGCTGTCGCCGGGATCGAGCTCGGGCTGGTCGCCGACGACGCCGGGGCCGCGCACTTCCTCGACCTTTCCATTGCCGTCGGTGATGTGCCAGTAGCGCGTCAGAAGCTGCACGAATTCGTCGGAATTGTTGACGATCGTCACGCGGTAGGCCCAGACGTAGCGGCTTTCCGCCGGGTCGGATCGGTCGGCGAGGTAGATCGGCTCGACACTGACTTCGATGTTGCGCGTGACGGCGCGATACATGATGGTCGTCCCATGTGAATGCACCGGACTGTCGCCGACACCGCCGCCGCGGTCAATCGGCGCGAGGAGCGATATGAAGAACCCCCCACCCCTTGCCCCTCCCCTCAAGGGGGAGGGGAGTTCTGAGACGCCGGCGACCCCCTCCCCCTTGAGGGGAGGGGTAAGGGGTGGGGGTAT
>JAUYMV010000438.1 GCA_030698645.1 Mesorhizobium sp. | reverse complement strand
GCGCGCCGGCAGGGAAGGATGTCGGCCAGTACACGCTGCGCGACGGACATTCCAGGAAGAACGCCACATTCGACATGCCTTTCGAAGTCGCGCCCTGACGTTCCGGCCATCGCGGGCCGGAGAACTGGTGCCGGCGCGCGGCGGACGGGCGGATCGCGCGCACTGGTATTTTTTCGGCGCTTCCGCCATATAGCAGCCAAAGCAGACCGGAACATTCGCCTCGATGGCCGCAACGGTGCACTTCGCCAAGATGAACGGGCTCGGCAACGAAATCATCGTCGCCGACATGCGCGGAACCGCGCTCAGGGTGTCTCCCGAGGCGGCCCGCGCGCTGAATGGCGATCCGGCCACCAAGTTCGACCAGGTCCTGGCGATTCATGATCCGAAGACGCCGGGAACCGACTACTTCGTTGAAATCCTGAACTCCGACGGCTCCATGGCGCAGGCCTGCGGCAACGGCATGCGCTGCGTCGTCCAGGCGCTCGCCGCCGAGACCGGCAAGCGCCTGTTCACCTTCGAGACGGTCGCCGGCATCCTGAACGCGCAGGAACTAGACGATGGTCTCACCTCGGTCGACATGGGAATCCCCCGCTTCGGCTGGCAGGATATCCCGCTGGCGGAGGAGTTTGCCGACACGCGCTACATCGAGCTGCAGATCGGTCCGATCGACGCACCAGTACTGCATTCCCCCTCGGTCGCGTCGATGGGCAATCCGCACGCCATCTTCTGGGTCGACGAGGACGTCTGGTCCTACGATCTGGCCCGTTTCGGCCCGCTTCTCGAAAACCACCCGATCTTTCCCGAGCGCGCCAACATCACGATTGCCCAGGTGACGGCCCGCGATGCGCTGACCATGCGCACCTGGGAGCGCGGCGCCGGCCTGACGCGCGCCTGCGGCTCGGCCGCCTGCGCGGCAGCCGTGTCGGCAGCACGCACGGGGCGCACCGAGCGCACCGTTCATGTCACCGTGCCCGGCGGGACGCTGCTGATCGAGTGGCGGGCTGACGATCACGTCATCATGACGGGTCCGGCCGAATGGGAATTTTCCGGCCAGGTCGACCCGGCGACCGGCGCCTGGCAGCGCGATGCCGAGGCGGCGGCCTGATGGGCGTCGACATCGTCACCTTCGGCTGCCGGCTGAACATCTACGAATCCGAAGTGATGAAGCGCGCTGCCCATGAAGCGGGCCTCGACGCGCTGGCGGACGGCGCGATCGTCTTCAACACCTGCGCCGTCACGGCAGAGGCCGTGCGTCGGGCCCGGAAGGCGATCCGGAACGCCCGGCGCGACCGGCCGAAGGCGCGCATCATCGTCACCGGCTGCGCGGCGCAGACCGACCCCGCCGCCTTCGCCAGCATGGACGGCGTCGACCTCGTGCTCGGCAACGAGGAGAAGCTAACCGCCGGCTCCTATCGGGCGGTGCCCGATTTCGGCGTCAACGACACCGAGAAGCTGCGCGTCAACGACATCATGTCGGTCCGCGAGACGGCCGGTCACCTGGTCGATGCGATCGACGGCCATGCGCGCGCCTTCGTCCAGGTGCAGAACGGCTGCGATCATCGCTGCACCTTCTGCATCATCCCCTTTGCGCGCGGCAATTCGCGCTCCGTGCCGATGGGCGCGGTCGTCGACCAGGTGCGCCGTCTCGCCGGCAACGGCTATGCCGAGATCGTGCTGACCGGCGTCGACATGACGAGCTACGGCGCCGATCTTCCCGGCAGCCCCCGGCTCGGGCGCCTGGTGCGCAGCATCCTGCGCCAGGTGCCCGCCGTGAAGCGCCTGCGCCTGTCGTCGATCGATTCGATCGAGGTGGACGACGATCTGATGGAGATGATCGCGACCGAGCCACGCCTCATGCCGCATCTGCATCTGTCGCTTCAGTCCGGCGACGACATGATCCTCAAGCGCATGAAGCGCCGCCACTCGCGGGACGATTCGATCCGCTTTTGCGAGGATGTGCGGCGCCTGCGGCCCGATATCGTGCTTGGCGCCGACATCATCGCCGGGTTCCCGACCGAGACCGACGCGATGTTCGAAAATTCGCTAGGGATGGTCGCGGCTTGCGGCCTGACGCATCTGCACGTCTTTCCGTTCAGCCCGCGCGACGGCACGCCGGCCGCGCGCATGCCGCAACTGCACCGCGACCTCGTCCGAAGCCGCGCCGCGCGCCTGAGAGAGGCTGGCGAAACGGCATACCGGCGTCATCTTTCGGCGCTTGCGGGCACCGCGCAGTCGCTGCTCGTCGAGCGCGGCGGAATCGGCCGCACCGAAGGCTTCACCCCGGCGGCGATTTCATTTGGCGCGCCCGGCGACATCGTCGCGGTGACGATCACCGGGCATGACGGAGCGCGGCTGATCGCCGAACCCGCCCTTCGGCAGGCGGCATAGAGCGTCGGCATGGCATTCAATTTCGTCAAGAAGATCTTCTCCTTCGCAAAGGACCAGGCGGAGGATTACGCCGGCACTGCTGCGGAAAAGCCGGCCGACTCGGCGCAGCCGACAGGCCAGGTTCCGCCGGCCGCGGAGGTGGCATTACCGGCCACGGAGGTGCTGCCGCCGATCCGCCAGCCGGCGCCTGTCGCGGCTGACCCGCTCGCCGCGGAAATCGCGCCGGAGCCGGGCGCCATCGCGGATGCCCCCCTCCCGCATTCCCTGCCCGACCTTGCCCCCGTCAGGCGCGAGGAGTCGGCGCCAGATGCCATGCTCCCCGAGCCGCCGGCGCCGGCCGCGCCATCGGGCCAAGACGCGGCGCGCGATTCCGCCGCTCCGCCCGCAGCCGAGATCCTCCCGCCGATCCGCCATCCGGCGCCGATCGTGCCGGACCCGGTCATTGCCGAGATCGCGCCCGAACCCGCCATGGTCCCGCCGCCCGTGCCGGATGCGCCGCCGCCTCTCCCACCCGAGCCCGCCAAGGTCGTCGTCACGCGCAAGGTCGAGCCGAAGGCCGCGCCGGCACCCGAGGCGCCCGCCGCGCCGCGCCCGACTTGGTTCCAGCGCATGCGCGAGGGCCTGGCGCGTTCGTCCAGGGAGCTCTCGTCGAACATCGCCGGCGTCTTCACCAAGCGAAAGCTCGACGAGGACACGCTGCAGGACCTCGAGGACGTGCTGATCCGCGCCGATCTCGGCATGGAGACGGCGATCCGCGTCACCGATGCGCTGTCGGCCAGCCGCTACGGCAAGGACGTTTCCGACACGGACGTGCGCACCGTGATGGCGGCGGAGATCGAGAAGGTGCTCGCCCCCGTCGCCAAGGCGCTCGAACTCGACCTGTCGCACAAGCCGCATGTCATACTCGTCGTCGGCGTCAACGGCACCGGCAAGACGACAACCATCGGCAAGCTCGCCGCCAAGCTGACCGCCGGCGGCCTCTCCGTCATGCTGGCGGCCGGCGACACGTTTCGCGCCGCCGCGATCGAGCAGCTCAAGATCTGGGGCGAGCGCACCGGGGCGCCCGTCATCGCCTCGAAACTCGGCGCCGACGCCGCAGGCCTCGCCTTCGACGCCTTCGCCCGCGCCAAAGAGCAGGGTGCGGACGTGCTGATCATCGATACGGCCGGCCGGCTGCAGAACAAGGCCGAACTGATGGCCGAGCTCGAAAAGATCGTCCGCGTTCTGGGCAGGCTCGACCCGGAAGCGCCGCACACCGTGCTGCAGACGGTCGATGCGACGACCGGCCAGAACGCGCTCAACCAGGTCGAAATCTTCCGCAATCTCGCCGGCGTGAACGGACTGGTGATGACAAAGCTCGACGGAACGGCGCGCGGCGGCATTCTGGTGGCGATTGCCGCCAAGCACAAACTGCCCGTCTATTTCATCGGCGTCGGCGAACAGATCGACGACCTCGAACCCTTTTCCGCCAGCGAATTCGCACGTGCGATCGCCGGCGTCGCGTAAGCGAGGAAGCAATGAACCAGCCCATACTCGAACTCGATCCGTCCGACCCCCGCAAGAAGGAGGTCAACCCGCTGCTCAAGCTGGTGCTGGAACTCGGGCCTCTGCTGGTGTTCTTCTTCGCCAATGCGCGCGGCGAATGGCTGGCCCGGATGGTTCCGGCGCTTGGCGACCTCGGCGGCCCGATCTTCATCGCCACCGGCCTGTTCATGGCGGCAACCGCCATCGCGCTCACCGTTTCGTGGATCCTGACGCGCACCCTGCCGATCATGCCGCTCGTCTCGGGCGTGGTGGTCTTCGTGTTCGGCGGGCTGACGCTCTATCTGCAGGATGCGATTTTCATCAAGATGAAGCCGACCATCGTCAACACGCTGTTCGGCGTGGTGCTGCTCGGCGGCCTCTGGTTCGGCAAGTCCCTGCTCGGCTACGTCTTCGACTCCGCCTTCAAGCTCGACGCCGAGGGCTGGCGCAAGCTGACCCTGCGCTGGGGCCTGTTCTTCCTGTTCCTGGCCGTCGTCAACGAAGTGGTCTGGCGCAACTTCTCGGAAGCTACCTGGGTCGCCTTCAAGGTCTGGGGCATCATGCCGATCACCTTGGTCTTTACACTCTCGCAGATGCCGCTGATCATGAGGCATTCGACCGAGGACATGAAAAAGGGCTGAGCATGCATTTCATCACGACGGCGGACGAACTGCGCAGCGTCTACCGCCCGGTGGGTTCCATCGCGGCCAAGAAGGAGCTCAGGGCGCTCGACGGGCATTCTCGCTCCTTCATCGCGCGCAGCCCCTTCGTCGTCATCGGAACATCCGACGGCAAGGGTCATGGCGACGTCACCCCGAAGGGCGACAAGCCGGGCTTCGTCCAGGTCATTGACGCAACCACCATCGCGATCCCCGATCGCCCGGGCAACAATCGCCTCGACACGCTGGAAAACCTGCTCGTCGACCCGACGATCGGCCTGTTGTTCATGATTCCCGGCATGAACGAGACGCTGCGCATCAACGGGAAGGCGAAGCTCACCGCAGACGACGATCTGCGCGCGCGCTTCGAGGTGGACGGCAAGCTGCCGCAGGCGGTCATCGTCGTGACGGTCGAGGCGGCCTACATGCATTGCGCCAAGGCCTATATGCGCTCGGGACTCTGGCAGCCGGAAACCTGGCCTGACCGCAACACGCTGCCGACGCTCGGGCAGATCCTCAAGGACCAGGTCGCGCTCGCCGAGAGCGCTGAAGCGACGGATGCATGGCTCGACGACGCCTACAAGCAGTCCATGTGGTAGGCTGCGGAGAATTCGTAAAAGCTTAATAAAATCTTACGCATGCCATGCGCCTGGCGCATTGCTGCAATGCAGCATTTCAACCTTGCGGTGCACAAGAATTCTGGCATTCTGGCCGCACATGGGAGGAACCATTGGCGGCCGACAAGGCCGCGCTCTCGAAGGAGCCCCGCCATGATCCTCGCACGCCTCGTCGAACAGGCCCACGGCCGTCTCGAAAAGCATCGCCGCTACTATCGCATGGTCGCCGAAATCCAGTCGCTGTCGCAGCGCGATCTCAGCGACATGCGTGTTGACCGCAGTGAAATGCTCTATTGGGCGCGCAAGGATGTCTTCGGCTGATTTTCTCGCCTCAGAGCATCTCGATCCAGCGTCCGTGATAGTCGCAGCGCGCCAGATGGCGCGTGTCGCCGCCCGGCCATGACGTCAGGCTGAGCGTCGCGGACGGCGCGCCGGCTTCGATCGGTTCCATGCGCACCCAGGCGACGGGCGCAGTCGCGCTCGCCGTTTCGCCGGCTTCCCGCAGGCTGGCTTCGATTGCGCGGCGCGCGGCGGACGGCATGTATTGCCACATGATCGAATGGAACAATACGAAGGTCTGTCCCGGCAGGCGCGCCGCCAGCCGCCGTGCGACGAAGGCTGCCGCGTCTTCGAGATCGAGAGAGAACGCGTCCGCCTGCGCGATCGAAATGGCCGCCTCCAGGCGGGTCAGCCGCGCGCGTTGATCCGGCCAGATGTAGGATTTCAGCCGGAGCCGTCCGTCCGCGCCGCCGATATCGACCGGTTTGACGTCGCATCCGTACCGGCTGACCACGCTCACCGTGCCGCGAAGATCCGGCATCGCGCCGCGCACTTCGGGCGCAAGATGGACGGACGAGCCGGCATCGCCCCAGACGACATCGCGAAAATCGTAGCGGAAGCGGTCGAAGAACAGATTGAGCCCGGCGCTGGCGCCGATCTCGTTCAATGCCAGCGGCAGGCCTGCCTCGCGTGCAATTTCCAGCAAGCCGGGCAGCAGCATGGCGGATCGTGCCACCTCATTGGTCTGCGGCGGACTGTCCAGATGCGCCACAAGCATCGCGTCGTTGCGCCGGAGCGTGCGGCGAACCGCGGCACGCAGCACGGCGTCGTCGGCGGCGCGCGGCGGATAGACTTCTGCAAACTCCGGATCGGCGCCTTCGAGTACCAGCCGATGCAGTCCGCCCGTCAGGCGCAGCGCCAGCGCATCGCCGCGCAGATCGCCGTCCCAGGCGAACAGTCTCTCGCCTGTCGCGGTGCCGGCAACGAGGTCGGGTAGCATGCGGCAGAGCCGCGCGGTGAAGGGCGAACCCAGGTCGTCGCAGGCTCTGGCCTGTGCCTCGAAATGCGCCGCGATGGCGGAGCGGCTGGCCATCCGACCTAGCCCGCCGTCAGGGCCGCTTCGAGCGCCGGCTTCAGGTCGCGTTCGATCGATTCGACGCTGAACGGACCGACATGCTTGTAGAGAATGCGGCCGTCCCTGCCAATGAGGAAAGTCTCGGGCACGCCATAGACGCCCCAGTCGATGGTCGTGCGGCCGGCCGCGTCGACTCCGACCGCGTCGAACGGATTGCCGAGTTCGCCGAGGAACCGCCGGGCATTTTCCGGCACGTCCTTGTAGTTCAGTCCGACGATGGAAAAGCGCGGGTCGCGCGCCAGGTCCATCAGCAGCGGGTGCTCGACGCGGCAGGGCGCGCACCACGACGCCCAGACATTGACCAGCGTCACATTGCCGGGGAACGTCGCCGAATCGAGTCCCGGCAGCCCTAACCCTTCGAGCGGCGGAAGCGCCGTGTCTGGCGCCGGGGCGCCGATCAGCGCCGAAGGCACCACCGAGCTGTCGCGGCCCGACAAAAGCTGCATCATGAAGATCGCCGCCAGCGCGAGGAAGGCGGCCAACGGCAGGAGCGTCAGCCAGACGCGCGGCTTCTTGCCGTTGGCGGCAGGCTCGGCGCTCATCCCTTGGCCTTGCGCGCCGAGCGGCGTTGCACGCCGATCTGCTCGAGTTCGGCGATCTCGCGCTGCCGCATCCGTTGGTCGACGAGAATCCAGATCGCCAGCCCAATGAGCCCTGCGGCCGACACCGCGTACGCGGCGGTCACGAAGACGGCATGGTTCATGCGGGCGCCCGATTCTCGGCGCGCTTGGCCGCCATGCGCCGCATGACCGCGACGCGTCGACGCCAGATCTCGGCACGCATCGCCATCAGATGCAGGGTGAAGAAAATCAATGTGAAGCCGATCGCCGACACCAGCAGAGGCCATAGCAGGCTCGGGTGGATCGTCGGGCCGTCGAGCCGCATGACGGATGCCGGCTGGTGCAGCGTGTTCCACCATTCGACGGAGAATTTGATGATTGGGATGTTGATCACGCCGACCAGAGTGAGGATGGCGGCGGCGCGCGCGGAACGCTGCGGATCGTCAAGCGCGCGGGTCAGCGCCAGGATGCCCAGATACATCAGGAAAAGAACGAACACCGAGGTCAGCCGCCCGTCCCAGACCCACCATGTGCCCCACATCGGCCGGCCCCAGATCGAGCCGGTGGCGAGCGCCAGCGCCGTGAACGTGGCGCCGATCGGCGCGGCCGCCTTGAGAGCGACGTCGGCGAGCGGGTGTTTCCAGACCAGCGTGCCGAGGGCCGCCGCGGCCATCAGCATGTAGCAGAACATCGAAATCCACGCGAAGGGCACGTGCAGATACATGATCCGCACGGTGCTGCCCTGCTGGTAGTCTTCGGGCGCGGCGAATCCCATCGCCAGACCGGCGAAGGTGAGCAAGAGCGCGATGGCGGCGAGCCACGGCAGGAAGCGGCCCACGAGCTCCAGGAAGCGCGTCGGGTTGGCAAGATTTGTCAGTCGCCCGGATATGGTCGTTTCAGCCATGCACGTTACATAAACGCGGCGCTGCCGCTGCGCAATCGAGCGTCATTGCCGCAGCCTGGACGGTTGGCGTCCTGAGCCCCGGGCAGCCCTCAATCCGAGGCGCCTTTCAGCGCGACTGCCGCGGCCAGCGGCCCGATCACCGCGAAAAACAGCATCAGGGCGCAGAGCATCAGGAACGGCGGCAGGAACGGATCGGGTTGCGTGCTCGCGGCATAGCTCGCCGAGACGCCGAAGATCAGCACCGGGATGACCAGCGGCAGGACCAGCACGGACACGAGCAGGCCGCCGCGTGGCAGCGAGACGGCAACCGCCGCGCCGGCCGCGCCGATGAAGACGATGGCCGGCGTACCCGCCAGCAGCGTCAGTGCGGTGGCGAAGGTCGCCAGCGGCGACATGTTCATGAGCAGGCCAAGCACGGGCGCGGCGACCACTAGCGGCAGCACGCTCGCCGTCCAGTGCGCCAGGCATTTGACGAACACGGTGAGCGGCAGCATGTGGCGGCTCGAGCCGAGGATCAGCAGGTCCAGCGAGCCGTCCTCGCGGTCGACCTGAAACAGACGGTCGAGGCCGAGCAGGCTCGCCAGCAGCGCGCCGATCCACAGCATGGCCGGCCCGATGCGGGCCAGGAGGTTCGCATCCGGTCCGATCGCGAACGGCGCCACCGCGATCACCGCGAGGAAGAAGAGCACGCCGACCAGCGCCCCGCCGCCAGCGCGGATGCCGAGTTTCACGTCGCGGATGTAGAGGGCTAGCATGGCGATTTCCGAGGGTTGCGCCAGCCCCCCTCGCCGGTTCGCTGCGCGAACCACCTCTCTCCCCGACGGGGGGAGAGGAATCGCCAATCGCCGAGGCCGCGTTTTCTATCGCCTACGCGGAAGCTGCGTTTCCTCTCCCCTACGAAGTGGGGGAGCGGTGCCGAGCGCGGCGGCAGAGCCGCCGTAAGCGAGGCGGTGAGGGGGCCTGGCGCTGCCATCAACCGGATCCCCCACCGGGCATCACCAGCGCCTTCGCATCGTCCAGCCCCAGCGGCAGATGCGTCGCCGCGATCAGCATCCCACCCTCTGCCAGATGCCCCTGCATCAGCGCGGTCAAGCGCCGTTCCGAGGCGAGATCGAGACCGGCGCTCGGCTCGTCGAGCAGCCAGACCGGGCGAAAGCTGACCAGCAGGCCGGCGAGCGCGATGCGTCGGCGCTGACCCGTGGAGAGATAGCCGAACGGCAGTGCGCCGACCGAATCGAGGCCGACCGCGTCGAGCGCCGCCTCCGTCGTCATCAGCGGATGGCCGAGGAAATCGCGCCTGAAATCGAGGTTCTCGGCAACCGTCAGCGCCGGCTTCATCGCATTCTGGTGGCCGAGATAATGGCAGGCGGACGCGACGTCGGGAAAGTCCTCGCCGCCGTCGTTGAGACGGACGGTGCCCGCGGCGACCGGCAGAAGGCCGGCAACCACGCGCAGCAGGGTCGACTTGCCGCTGCCGTTCTGGCCGGTGATGACCAGGCTGTCGCCGGCCGCAAGGGCAAAGCTGACGCCGTCGAACACCGGTTCGCCACCGCGCTCGCCGCCGAGATTGTCAGCCGTCAGCCGCATTTCGTCCCCGATTCGCCTCGCCACGCCCCAACTTCGTTGCAATGCAGCAAATTTGCCCTTCGTCGCACTGGCACTCTGTTTAGAAAGCTTCTATGAAGCAGGCAACTGTGCCAGCGGTCGGCACGGGAGCCATACATGCGCCGAGCTCGCGTGGCCATCCGAAAGGGCGGCGCGCAGGGAACGGACAGCGGAAATGACCGCACCCGCAGCCTTTGCGCGTCCGCGCCTCAGGAGTCCGTTTTCGCTTCGGCAGAACAGACCAGAATGGGGTAATACGTGCCTAAATCTCTCGACAGTTTCAACGCCCGCCGCATCCTGCACGTCGGGGACGCAGAATATGTCTACTACAGCCTCATCGAGGCCGAGAAGAATGGCCTGACGGGCATCGCCCAGTTGCCCTTCTCCATGAAAGTGCTGCTCGAGAACCTTCTGCGCAACGAGGATGGCCGCTCGGTCACCAGGCAGAGCATCGAGGCCGTGGCGGCTTGGATGGTCGATCGCGGCAAGGCCGGTGTCGAGATCGCCTACCGGCCGGCGCGTGTGCTGATGCAGGATTTCACCGGCGTGCCCGCCGTCGTCGACCTGGCCGCCATGCGCGACGCGATGGTATCGCTCGGCGGCGACCCGCAGAAGATCAATCCGCTGGTCCCGGTCGACCTGGTCATCGACCATTCGGTGATCGTCGACGAGTTCGGCACGCCGCTCGCCCTCGCCCACAATGTCGAGCTCGAATATGAACGCAACGAGGAGCGCTACAAGTTCCTCAAATGGGGCCAGCAGGCCTTCAAGAACTTCCGCGT
>JAUYMV010000429.1 GCA_030698645.1 Mesorhizobium sp. | reverse complement strand
CTGGAAGGTCAGCCTGGGCAGGACCCGCGACGGCACGTCGGAGCCGAGCCGCATGCGCTCCCAGGCGAGGATGCCCAGGGCGACGCGGCCGAGCAGGCCGGCGGAGAAATTGGCGTTCCAGATGGCGGCGGCCTGCACGCGGTGCGAATGCGTCAGCACGAAGTTCAGCGCCGCGAGCCCGCCGCCGGAATGGCCGAAGGCGATGACCGGCAGGCCCGGGTGGTCAGCCGCGATGCGGTCGTGCACCGCGACGATGTCTTCGATCACTTTGGCGCCGCCGTCGGCCGGCGCGAACACGCCGAGCGGCGCGCCCGGGGCCGTGGTGCGGCCGTGGCCGCGCTCGTCGTGCGCATAAGTGTGAAAGCCGCGCGCGGCGAGGAAGTCCGCGAAGCGGGCGTAGCGGGCCGCGTGCTCGGCAAGACCGTGGTTGATCTGCACCACGCCGCGCGGCCGGCCCTCAGCCACCCGAAGATAGGTGTTTAGGCTGGCGCCCGTCGGCGATGCGATGCTGATCTGACTGTCGAACGGCATGATGGAGTCCCCCCGGCACGACCTTGGCGGCATGGCGCGGATTTCGTCAAGCGCGGCCTTAAGAGGCGGCAAACACGATTTTTCTGCCTCGTGAACGGGCAGCGGCGACGGCTGCTTCCTTCTTGGGCAAAAAGCCCTTGCCAAGGCAGGCTGCGAATTGTTTGATAAGCCAGTTCATCATCCCGGGGATCGTTTCATGATTACACGCAGGTACTTCTCGCTCGCCGCGGCGGCGGCCCTCTCGGCGACCATGCTGTCCAGCGCGCTGGTCGCGCCGGCGCGTGCCGAAACCGACATCAAGTTCACGCTCGACTGGAAGTTCGAAGGCCCGGCGGCCGGCTTCTTCCTCGCCATCGACAATGGCTACTTCAAGGATGAAGGCCTCAACGTCACGATCGACACCGGCAATGGCTCGGTCGAGGCGATCCCGCGCGTCGCCACCGGCACCTACCAGATGGGCTTCGGCGACATCAATTCGCTGATCAAGTTCCTCGACAACGATCCGGCGCAGAAGGTGCGCGCGGTCATGGTCATCTACGAGCGCCCGCCCTTCGCCATCATCGGGCGCAAGAGCCAGGGCATCACCGAAGATCCGAAATCGGTCGAGGGCAAGAAGCTCGGCGCGCCGCCGCCGGACGGCGCTTTTGCGCAGTGGCCGGCCTTCGTCGAGGTCGCCGGGATCGACGCGTCCAAGGTGATGATCGAGAGTGTCGGCTTCCCGGTACGCGAGCCGATGCTGGCGCAGGGCCAGGTCGATGGTATCTTCGGGTTTTCGTTCTCAAGCGTTCTCAACCTGAAGGCGCAGGGCGTCGCGGCGGATGACATCGTCACGTTGCTGATGGCCGAGCACGGGCTGGAACTCTACGGCAACTCGATCCTGGTCAACACCGATTTCGCCGCCGCCAATCCCGACGCGGTGAAGGGCTTTCTCAAGGCGCTCGCCAAGGGGTTTGCGGCCGCGGTCGCCGATCCCTCGGCCGGCGTCGATGCCGTCATGAAGCGCAACGAGGTGCTGAAGAAGGAGATCGAGGTCGAGCGCCTGGAAATGGCGAATGCCCAGAACATCAAGACGCCCTATGTCGTCGAGAACGGCTTTGGCGGGCTCGACCAGGCGAAGCTCGAAAAGTCGATCGAGTTCCTGACCGTGTCGATGAAGCTCGCCGGCAACGTCAAGGCCGACGGCATATTCGACGCGTCTTTCCTGCCGCCCAAGGAAGAGCGCATGCTACCGTGAGGTCTTGCCCTCCTCCTTGTGGGGAGAGTCGACCGCAGGTTCGGGGTGGGGGTGCACCTAGAACCCCCACCCCGTCTCCCGCCTGACGCTCCGCGCCAGGCGCTCGCCGACCCCCCCACAAGGGGGAGGGCAAGGCCACCTCGGCACTCGGATGTCTCATGACCCCTCTCGTTTCCATCTCCGACGTCCACATGCGCTATGGCGGGCCGCAGGGGCTGCTGGCGGTGCAGGGGCTGACGCTCGATGTGGCCAAGGGCGAATTCGCCGCCGTGGTCGGGCCGTCCGGCTGCGGCAAGTCGACCCTGATGAAGCTGGTCACCGGGCTGCACATCCCGCAGGCGGGCGTCGTCACGGTCGCCGGCAGCCGCGTCACCAAGCCGGTGTCGATTGTCGGCATGGCGTTCCAGAACCCGACCATGCTG
>JAUYMV010000427.1 GCA_030698645.1 Mesorhizobium sp. | reverse complement strand
ACGAGCGCGGGTCCGATCGCTTCCATCACCTGGTCCGACGTCTCAAGTCCGAGCGTGATTGCGTTGAGCACGATCAGAACGGTGATCGCCAGGTCGAAGCGGCGGGATTCGATCAGCGATTTAAGCGCGGCCACGGTGTCCTCGGCGGGTTCGATCGGTCGCGCGACAGATGGGCTGGCGGGCAACCGGCGTCAAGCCGTCTCGTTTCAGTCGGGCAGGTTCGCAAGCAGGAAGCGCACCTGGTTCGCGCCCATGATGCCGCCGATGTCGGCATCGGACACGCCGAGGCCGATCAGCGCATCGGTGAGCTGGACCAGCCCCGTCGCGTCAAACGGCACCGCGACCGCCCCGTCGAAATCCGAGCCGAGCGCCACGTGCTGTGCGCCGATCAGCGTGGCCGTATAGGCCTGCGCCCTGGCGATCGAAGCCGCGTCCTTGCCGCAGGTTGCCGTGTCCCAGAAGCCGATGCCGACCAGTCCGCCATTGGCGGCGATCGCGCGCAACTGGTCGTCGCTGAGATTGCGGTTGTTGTCGCAGGTTCCCTTCACGCCGGTATGTGAGATCACGATCGGTTTGGCAGCCATCTTCAGGACATCGTCGAGCTGCGCGGCGGATCCGTGCGCCAGGTCGACGATCATGCCGAGCGACTGCATCCGGGTCACCATCTCGCGCCCGGCCTCGGTCAGTCCGCCCTTGTCGACGCCATGCGCGGAGCCGGCCATCTCGTTGTCGAAGAAATGCGTCGGCGACATCATCCGGTATCCGGCGGCAAACAGCACGTCGACATTGGCCGGGTCGCCTTCCAGAACCTGCGCGCCTTCGAGCGCCAGCACTCCGGCGACGATGCCGGGTTCCTGCTTGCGGCGTGCGATGAAGCGCTCCAGGTCGGCCTTGCTCTCGACCAGCACGAAACGGCCGTCCGACGCCGCTGCGAACGCCTTCAGCCGCTCAGCCTGGTAGAGCGCGCGTTCCTTGAGGCTGAACCAGGTGCGCACCGGCCAGCGCTGCGCGATCGCCATCAGCGTGATGTTGTCGCTTTTTCCTTCATTGTGTTCGATGTTCAGCCCGCGCGGCGTCTTGGAGACGACGGAAAACACCTGCAGCGTGACATTGCCCTCGATCAGCCGCGGCACGTCGACCTGACCGCGCGTTCCGCGCAAGGTGAGGTCGCGGCCCCATAGCAGCGAATCGGCATGCAGATCCGCGACCGTCAGCGTCT
>JAUYMV010000425.1 GCA_030698645.1 Mesorhizobium sp. | reverse complement strand
ATGGAAGTTTCCATGGTCAGCCGCGTCGGCGATCGCGACGTGGTTCGTACCCAGCCCTTCGTCCAGGTGAAGATGGCGCTGGCCGCCGGCCACACCACGGGCCGCGACTACCCCGCCTTCGATCCGCTCGACGTGTTCGCCGAGGACGGCGCGGCTGTCACCGCGACGACCGGCCTCATCTACGGTGCCAAGGTCGAGAGCGAAGTCAGTTTCAGGACCGTCGATTTCCCGATGGAGACCGCCTCCTTCGAAGAGAGGAGCGGATTGTCAGCCGACGAGGTCGAGAGCGTCGTGCGCGCGACCGGCGCCGTCCTGTCGGAAGGCGCCGTCCAGGTCGCGGCGCTGCACTATGTCGACCCGGAGCGCTTCGGCCAGACGCTGGGCGGCCCAATCAATGCCTCCTTCGGCGTGCGCATCGTTCCCGAGAACGTCTCTGTGGCGGCCCGCATGCCGCTCGACGGCGACATGTCGGCCGCCTTCTCCGAGGACATCATCCCCGGTCGCGCGGACAAGCCGATCATCGTCGTCTTCAAGGAGAACGGCTATGGCGAGGCGCTGGCCGGCGGCATGGCCGCCGCGATCGCCACGCTGCTTGAGGTTCCAACCCTTAAGGAAGGCAGCGTACTGCGCGTCGGCGTCGAGACCAAAGGCGACGTCAACCGCATCCTGCGCGCTTCCGTCTACCTTCGCGGCAGCCATATCATGACCATCGCCGTCGACGATCGCGAGCAATATGTTCCGGCGACGGAACCGGAGATCAGCTCCGACGTCGCCGCCGCCTTCGACGACACGCCGCCGGTCGCGCGCGTACGCGGCGACCTGCCCAGCGTCTATGACGGCATCTACCGCGCCGCCTATTCCTACGGCATGTCGGCGGCGATGACGAAGACGCTGGTAAAGCTTCTCGCCGCCGACGTCGACTTCCAGTCCCGCGTCAATCCGGCGGACCGCATCGAGTGCTTCTTCTCGCAGCCCGACGATCAGGACAGCGCGTCGGAGGATTCCGAGCTTCTCTATGTGAAGTCGACCTTCGGCGGCAACACGCGCACCTTCTATCGCTTCCAGATGGCCGACGGCGCGGTCGACTATTTCGACGAGGACGGCCGCAGCGCCAAGCAGTTCCTGCTGCGCAACCCCGTCCCCAATGGCAAGTTCCGCTCGGGCTTCGGCGCCAGGCGGCATCCGATCCTCGGCTATATCCGCATGCATACGGGCGTCGACTGGTCGGCGCCGCGCGGCACCCCGATCATCGCGTCGGGCAACGGCACGGTGGAGACGGCTGGCTGGTCCGGCGGCTATGGCCGTCAGACGATCATCCGTCACGCCAATGGCTACGAAACCTCCTACAACCACCAGAGCGGCATTGCCCGCGGCATCGTGCCGGGCGCGCGCGTCCGGCAGGGTCAGGTGATCGGCTATGTCGGTTCGACGGGTCTGGCCACCGGCGACCACCTGCACTACGAACTGATGGTCAACGGCGTGAAGGTCGATCCGATGCGCGTGCGCCTGCCGGTCGGCCGCGTGCTGAAAGGCGAGGAACTGGTCGCCTTCATGAAGGAGCGCGAACGCGTCGACACGTTGCTCCGCGAGGAGGCCGTCGACTCGCTCAAGGTTGCCGAGGCGTCCGCCAGATAGAGCCCTTCCGGCCTAATCCGGAAAGCCGCCAGCCGACATCACTCGATGAATTCGACGGTGACGCCCTTGCTCACCAGCTTGGCGAGTTCCTGCGCGTCCCAGTTGGTCAGGCGCACGCAGCCATGTGAATTGGTCTTGCCGATCTTGGACGGCTCCGGCGTGCCGTGGATACCGTAAGTCGGCTTGGACAGCGCGATCCACACCGAGCCGACCGGGCCGTTCGGCCCAGGCGGGATGCGCAGGACCTTGTCGTTTTCGCCCTGCTTGAAATTGATCTTGGGATTGTAGGTGTAGTTCGGGTTGAGCGCGATGCGCGAAATTGCATGCGTGCCCGTCGGCGACGGCGTATCGGCCGAGCCGATCGTGGCCGGATAGGCGGCAACGAGCTTGTCGTAGGCATCATAGGCCAGGACCTGCTTCTGCGCCTTGTCG
>JAUYMV010000423.1 GCA_030698645.1 Mesorhizobium sp. | reverse complement strand
CGGATGCGGCAAATGGCTTTTCATATCAAGAATCGCGAGACGGAAGCCCTTGCGCGTGAGCTTGCCGCGCTGCGAGGGAGCGGCTTGACCGAAGCCGTCCATTCCGCTTTGGCGCACGAACTCGAGCGCGAACGTGGCAAGCCGTCGCTCGTTGAGATCGGTTTGAAATTCGCGCGTGAGTTGCGGGCGCGGGGTGATCCCAAGCACGGCAAGACTGCGGATAAGGCATTTCGAGATTCTCTCTACGAGGCCGAGTGATGTTCATCGACGCTTCGGCCCTGATTGCCTTGCTGACTGATGAGATCGACGCGCCAGACCTTCTTGAACGACTCCAGAATGCCAATCTGCGAGTGACATCTCCGCTATCGGTGTGGGAAGCCGCCATTGCGGTGGGGCGCATTCTGAACATTCCAATCGCCGAGGCATCGCAGGCTCTGCGGGACTACCTCAAGCTCATGGACATCGAACTGGCTGCCATTCCACCGCCGCTCGGCTACGCGGCGCTTGCTGCGTATGACCGCTACGGCAAGGGACGGCATCCGGCACGTCTCAACTTCGGTGACTGTTTTTCCTACTCCTGCGCGAAGCACTTCGACTTGCCGCTTCTGTTCAAAGGCGACGATTTCACGAAGACGGACATCAGGGCCGCCTAGCCGCCCCTACCTGTCCTTCACCGTCTCCATCGCCACGAAGGTCGAGGTCTGCGCCACGTGCGGCAGCGCCGAGATGCGTTCGCCGAGCACGCGGCGATAGGCGGCGATGTCGCGCGTGCGCACCTTCAGCAGATAGTCGAAGCTCGATGCGATCATGTGGCATTGCTCGATTTCCGTTATCCCGCGCACGGCGCGGTTGAAGGCGTCGAGCGCATCCGAGCGGGTGTCGAGCAGCTTGACCTGCACGAAGGCGACGTGGCCCTGGCCCATCAGGTCGCGGTCGATGATCGCCTGGTAGCCGCGGATGTAGCCGTCCAGCTCGAGCCGGCGGACGCGCGCCTGGACCGGCGTCTTGGACAGCCCGACCCTGGCCGCGAGCGACGCCATCGACAGCCGGCCGTCGGCGGTCAGCGCGGCGATGATGTTCCGGTCGATCCGGTCCAGTTGGTCTTCCATTTTGGAAACGCCAGTCCATTTGCACTGATTTCGGTTCGAAGGATAGGTCGATTGACTGGCCGTGTCCAGAAAAACGGACCGGCCTCGTTTTTCCGTCATGCTATTGTGCGATCGGTCGCGCCAGAATCTCCGAGACACGAGAAGCCCATGCCCTCGCTTGCCCAGATACGCACTGACCTACGCCGGAATATCCTGCCGGACGAGGACGAGGCGCTCGCCGCGCTGGCCGGGCAGGCGGGCATCGACGAGGGTCAGCGGGCGGCGATCTCGAAACATGCCGTCAGTTTGGTGGAGGCGGTGCGCGCTTCGTCGGACCCCAAGCTGATGGAGGTCTTTCTCTCGGAATACGGCCTGTCTACGCAGGAGGGCGTGGCGCTGATGTGCCTTGCCGAGGCGCTGCTTCGTGTGCCGGACGCCGAGACGATGGACGACCTGATCCGCGACAAGATCGCGCCGCACGACTGGTCGGCGCATTCCGGCGGGTCCAGCTCGATTTTCGTCAACGCGTCCACCTGGGCGCTGGCGTTGACCGGAAAGGTGCTTGATGACGGCGCCGACGGCATCGAGCGGACCCTGCGCGCCATGGTGCGCCGGCTCGGCGAGCCGGTGATTCGAACGGCGGTCGCCGCTGCCATGCGCGAAATGGGCGAACAGTTCGTGCTCGGCCGCACGATCGACGAGGCGGTGCGGCGCGGCCGTGCCTTCACCCGAAAGGGCTATCTCTATTCCTTCGACATGTTGGGCGAGGCCGCGCGGACGGAAGCGGATGCGCTTCGCTATCACCGCGCCTATGCCGACGCCATCTCGTCGCTGAACAGCGGCTCGGACAGCCCGAACATCCGCAACAATGCCGGCATCTCGGTGAAGCTGTCGGCGCTGCATCCGCGCTACGAGACGGCGCAGAAGGAGACAATGCTGCCGGTGATGGCCGAGCGCCTTCTGTCGCTCGCGGTCGCCGCGCGGCATGCCCGCATGGGGCTCAACATCGACGCCGAGGAGGCCGACCGCCTCGATCTGTCGCTCGATGTCATCGAACGCGTGCTGGCCGATCCCGAACTCGCCGGCTGGGACGGGTTCGGCGTCGTCGTCCAGGCCTACGGGCCGCGCGCGCCCTTCGTCATCGACTGGCTCCATGCGCTGTCCGAGCGGCTCGACCGCAATATCATGGTCCGCCTCGTGAAGGGCGCCTACTGGGACACGGAAATCAAGCGCGCACAGACGCTCGGCCTGTCCGGCTATCCGGTGTTCACGCGCAAGGTGAATACCGACGTCTCCTACATCGCCTGCGCGAAAAAGCTGCTGTCGATGACCGACCGCATCTATCCGCAGTTCGCCACCCACAACGCGCACACGGTCGCCGCCATCCTGGCGCTCGCCACCGACAAGCAGTCCTTCGAGTTCCAGCGCCTGCACGGCATGGGCGAAGCGCTGCACGAGGCCGTGCGCGAGCGCGAAGGCACGCGCTGCCGCATCTATGCGCCGGTCGGCGCGCATTCCGACCTGCTCGCCTATCTGGTGCGGCGGCTGCTCGAGAACGGCGCCAACTCGTCCTTCGTGCATCAGATCGTCGACGAGGAGGTGAGCGCCGAGGCGATCGCCCAGGATCCTTTCGCGGTCGTCGCCGCCCAGGGCCCGGCGCGCAATCCGGCGATCCCGGCGCCCGCCGACATTTTTCTCCCGGGACGGCGGAATTCGACCGGCTTCGATATCTCCGATCCGGTGATTCTGGCGGAACTGACCAAGGCGCGGGATGGTTTTGCCGGCCAGAATCGGTGGCAGGCAGCGCCGATGACGGCCGCGAAGGGCGCTGGCCCGTCGAGGCCAATCGTCAACCCGGCGCGGCCCGACGACATCGTGGGAACGGTCATCGAGGCGACCGCGGAACAGGCGCGCGAGGCCGTCGGCATCGCCGCCGCCGCGCAGCCGGCCTGGGCCGCGACGCCGGTCACCGCGCGG
>JAUYMV010000414.1 GCA_030698645.1 Mesorhizobium sp. | reverse complement strand
TCGCGGGGCGTCAGCGAGGCGAGCACACGCGTGGTGGTCTCGCGCAGGTTGGCCTGGATCGCCGCGTCGATCGGCAGGATCGCCATCTTGTCCTCGATGAAGTCGCCGAGATGCGAATCCTCCTCGTCGCCGACCGGCGTTTCGAGGCTGATCGGCTCCTTGGCGATCTTCAGCACCTTGCGCACCTTCTCGAGCGGCATGGCGAGTTTTTCGGCGAGCTCCTCCGGGGTCGGCTCGCGGCCGATCTCGTGCAGCATCTGGCGCGACGTGCGCACGATCTTGTTGATCGTCTCGATCATGTGCACCGGAATGCGGATGGTGCGCGCCTGGTCGGCGATCGAACGCGTGATCGCCTGGCGGATCCACCACGTCGCATAGGTCGAGAACTTGTAGCCGCGGCGATACTCGAACTTGTCCACCGCCTTCATCAGGCCGATATTGCCTTCCTGGATCAGATCCAGGAACTGCAGGCCGCGGTTCGTGTATTTCTTGGCGATCGAAATCACGAGGCGCAGATTGGCTTCCACCATCTCCTTCTTGGCGATCGCGGCTTCCCGCTCGCCCTTCTGCACCTGCGTCACGATCTTGCGGAATTCCAGGATCGAGATGCCGGTTTCCTGGGCGAGATTCTGAATTTCCGAACGCAATTCCAGGATCGCGTTCTTCTCGTTCTTGGTGAACTCCTTCCAGCCGCGCGCGGCCAGATTGGAGATCGACTTGATCCAGTTCGGATCGAGTTCGGAGCCCTGGTATTCCTGCAGGAAGTGCTCGCGACGCACGCCGTAGCTTTCGGCGAGACGCAGCAGGCGGCCCTCGTTCTGCACGAGGCGCTTGTTGATGTCGTAGAGCTGCTCGACCAGCGCCTCGATGCGGGCATTGTTGAGCGACAGCGACTTCACCGCCGTGATCAGCTCTTCCTTCAGCTGCTTGTAGCGGCGCTCCTGGCTGGGCGACAGCGTGCCGGCCGCGGCCAGCCGGTTTTCGACCTGCTGGTCCTGCAGCTTGCGCAGCTTCTTATAGGTGTCGGCGATGACGTCGAGCGTCGCCATGACCTGCGGACGCAGTTCCGCTTCCATGGCGGCCAGCGACAGGCTCTGCTCGTCCTCGTCGTCCTCGTCGTCCTCGATGCGGCCTTCGCCGCCGACATTGGTGATGTCGTCGTCGTCGCGGATGCGGCGGCCGCGCTCGTCGGTGCGCGGCTTTTCCTCTTCGTCGGGACGCGGCGCGATGATCGGCGCCTGCTTTGCCTCGGGGCCCGCATAGGTCGCTTCGAGATCGATGATCTCGCGCAGCAGGCCCTTGCCCTCGTTGAGGTCGTCGCGCCAGATGATGATGGCCTGGAAGGTCAGCGGGCTCTCGCACAGTCCCGCGATCATCGTCTCGCGGCCGGCCTCGATGCGCTTGGCGATGGCGATTTCGCCCTCGCGCGACAGCAGCTCGACCGAGCCCATCTCGCGCAGATACATGCGCACCGGATCGTCGGTGCGGTCGGTCGGCTCCTTCTTGGCGACGGCGGCGACCGCGGTGCCGGTCTGCTCGGCCAGCTCGCTGGCGTCTTCCTCGGCGTCGGCCTGGGGTTCCGCCTCGCCTTCCTCGGCCTCGCCCTCCTCGACGACATTGATCCCCATGTCGGAGAGCATCGCCATCGTGTCCTCGATCTGCTCGGAGGTCACTTCCTCCGACGGCAGCACCGAGTTGAGTTCGTCCATGGTGACATAGCCGCGCTTCTTGGCGGCCTTGATCATCTTCTTGACGGCGTCATCGGAAAGGTCGAGCAGGGGCCCGTCGGGCGCGCCTTCGCGTTCCGGCTCTGCCTCTTCCTTTTCTGCTTTCGCCATGCTTTGTTCTCCATACGCCGGGCTGCTTCGATGGCTTGTCTCGCGGGCGAAACAAGTCGCCTCCGAAGTGCCCACCGGACATGGATATGTCCCGCTCCCCTGAGGAGCAGCTACCCATGCTAGCCTTAATGTCCGATTAACTCTGATTAAGACGGCAGGTTGCCTCCCGCCACGAAATCAGTGCTCCGTTCTGTTCATCGGCCTTGCGGCCAGTTTAGCGATCCCGCATTAGCACGGATCTTCGAATGTCGAGCTGACCTGATTCCGCCATTCCAGCGGAAGGTCAAGCGGCTGTGACATGATTCGCGCCGAAAAAGCGAATCAATTGGCCGATTCCACGCGCTGCGGAAACTCTGCCGTCAAGCGATCAGTTGCGCCCGCCGCGTCCAGATTGCGCCCCGAAACCCTCGATCAGCGCCTCGGTCGCCTGCACGTCGCGGAACTGCGCCTGGATATCGATCAGGCGCAGGAAGTTCTCCTCCGTCGAATCCGCCGCGAGCGCCACTTCCGCCGCCTTGAGCTCCTTATGTAGAGTGCGCTGGCTGTGGTGCAAGTGGAGCGCCTGGGCGAAGGCGTCGCGCGCATCGTCGAGTGCGGCGTCCTCCAGCGCCGGCCAGCCGCGCAGGCGGCGCACCATCGCCGTCGCCTGTTCCCAGACCGGCTCGAGGCCCGCCCGGCCGATGACGCCGAGCAGCGTTGCGCGGTCGCCCGCCATGTCGTGCGCCAGCGCGTCGAGCAGGGCCGCGTGCAGCTGGCGCAGGCCGGCATGGCTGAATTCGAGCATCTCGACCTGGTCGTAGTTCTCCTCGATCAGCGCCGGATGGCAGATCAGCGCGACGATCAGCACAGCCTCGCGCATCGGCACAGAGCCGCCCTTAACCATGGCCGAGCGGGCCAGGCTGTCGGAAACCGCCATGCGCCCCTCCGCGCCGCCCTTGCGCGGCTGGTTGTTCTGGCCGCCGCGGAAATTGCCGCCCTGGCGCGCGGTCCGCGCCGCGCCGAAGAACAGATTGCTGCGCTCGCGCATCTCCTGCTGGTAGTGGCGACGCAAATTCTCGTCGCGGATGCGGCCGACCAGTTCGCGCAGGTTCTTTTCCAGCTCCGCGCGCCGTTCCGGCGTGTCGAACACGCCGCCCGCCGTCTCGCGCATCCATAAGAGGTCGGCCAGCGGCCGCGCCTCGGCGAGCACCTTGGAAAACGCCGCCGCGCCTTCCGCGCGCACCAGGTCGTCTGGGTCCTGGCCCTCGGGCAGGAGCGCGAAGCGCAGCGTGCGGCCGGGCTGCACCAGCGGCAGCGCCAGATCCGCCGCGCGCCAGGCGGCCTTCAGCCCCGCCTTGTCGCCATCGAAGCAGAGCACCGGCTCGCCCGCCATCCGCCACAGCAGTTCGAGCTGGTTTTCCGTGAGCGCCGTGCCGAGCGGCGCCACGACATTGCCGAAGCCCGCCTGCGCCAGCGCGATCGTGTCCATATAGCCCTCGACGGCGATGACCGTTCCGTCCTTGCCCTGGGCTTTCCGGGCGCGGGCGAAATTGTAGAGCACGTTGCCCTTGTGGAAGAGCTCGGTGTCGGGCGAATTCATGTATTTGGCCGGCGCATCGGGGGCGAGCGCGCGGCCTCCGAAGGCGATCACGCGGCCCTGGCGATCCTCGATCGGAAACATGATGCGGTCGCGGAACCAGTCGTACGAGACCGGGACGTCGTCGCCGTGCCGCACCAGCCCGCAGGCCTCGATCTGGTCTTTTGGAATACCCTTCGACGCCAGATGCTCCTTCAGCGCATTGCGGCTCTCCGGCGCATAGCCGAGCCGAAAAGTCTGCTGCGTCACCGAGGTCAGCCCGCGGTCGCGCAGATACGCGCGCGCCTTGGCGCCGTCGGCCGATTGCAGCCGGTCCTGGAAGAACACAGCCGCCATCTCCATCACGTCGGTCAGGCTCGCCCGCTCGCGGTCGCGCCGTTCCTCGGCTTCATCCCGCGCGGGCATCGCCACGCCGGCCAGCCCGGCGATCCGCTCGACGGCTTCGGGAAAGCTCAGCCCCTCGAGATCGGTCAGGAAACGGAAGTGGTCGCCCGACACGCCGCAGCCGAAACAATGGTAGCGGCCCTTCTTGTCCTCGCAGTGGAAGGACGGCGACTTTTCGCCATGGAACGGGCAGCACGCCCAGTAGTCGCCGCGCGAGGCATTTGTCTTCTTGCGATCCCACGCCACGCGTCCGCCGATCACCGTCGAAATCGGCACGCGGTCGCGAATCTCGTCGAGGAAGGCGGGTGAAAAGCGCATCCCTCTTACTTAGGTCGCCACGACGCCACACGCGAGACCCGCAGCAGGCGTATCACCGTGTTTCACAGGCTTGAATGCAATCCATTACAAGTGTATATACACAAGCGGCA
The DNA here is from genome assembly GCA_030698645.1 of Mesorhizobium sp. Lineage (GTDB taxonomy): Bacteria > Pseudomonadota > Alphaproteobacteria > Rhizobiales > Rhizobiaceae > Mesorhizobium_A. Next base: position 3,400 of record JAUYMV010000414.1, on the reverse strand, counting down.
TTGTGTTGATGCTGAAGACACGCGGAGACGTCGATGCGCGTCATTGGCTCCGATCAGCACACACTGTTCGAGTAGGATGAGGACAAAGCAGCATCGAACGCCTTGAAGCACAAGATAACGTTCGACGACGCAGCGCTCGCTTTGATGCAACCGCATCTGGAGTATGACAGCATCCGATCGGACGAACATCGCATCGTTGCCGTATGCCCTCAGCGGGGCCGTATCATAGGCGTCATCTACACGCTTCGAGAAGGCAGATGCCGCATCATATCAGCGAGACCGGCCAGAGATTATGAGCAAAGAGAATACCGTTTCATATTCGATCAATGAAATCCGTGATCGGATCGCACGCGGCGAATCTCGCACCGACTGGGCCCGCGTCGATGCAATGACCGACGCGGAGATCGAAGCGAACATGCGCGACGATCCCGACTGGGCCGAGCTCATGAACATCGACTGGTCGAACGCCAAGATCGTCATCCCCGTGCCGAAGGACGCGATCTCCATCCGGCTTGACAACGATGTCCTCGACTTCTTCAAGGCGACCGGCAAGGGCTACCAGACGCGCATCAACGCCGTGCTGCGCCACTACATGCTCGAAAAGCTGAAGGACAAGAAGGCAGGCTGACGCGCCCCCGCGCTTCTTCACTTGCCTGCCAGGATCGTCGACATCGGCGGGCGGCCAGAGAAAAACTGATCCTTCGAGCACAATTTCCGCATTGTTCCGGCATGCGCTTCGTGGTGCAACGGCGGCTCCACATTGCCGGATTCCCCATGCCGCTTCCGCTCATCGCGCTCTTCATCGCCGCCTTCGCCTTCGGCACGACCGAATTCGTCATCGCCGGCGTCCTGCCGCAGGTCGCCGAGGGGCTGAACATCTCCGTGCCCCGAGCCGGCGTGCTCGTCTCGGCCTACGCGCTCGGCATCGCCATCGGCGGCCCTCTGCTGACGCTCACCACCGCGCGCGTGCCGCGCAAGACGCTGCTGGTGTCCATTCTCGTCGTCTTCGTCGCCGGCCAGCTTGCCTGCGCCGTCGCGCCCGACTTCGCCTCGATGCTCGCCATCCGCGTCGTGGTCGCGGTCGTGCACGGCGCCTTCTTCGCCGTCGCCATGGTGGTTGCGCTTGGCCTCGTCCGGCCCGACCAGCGCGGCATGGCCGTCGCCCTCATCCTCGCCGGGCTGACCGTCTCCAACGTCATCGGCGTGCCCGCCGGCGCCGCCATCGGCAACGCGTTCGGCTGGCGCGCGACCTTCTGGGCGATGTTCGGTCTTGGCCTCGTCGCCCTTGCCGCGATGCTCGTCCTCCTGCCGCGCGCCTCCGGCCCGCCGCCGCGCCCGGCCGGCTTTCTCAACGAGGTCCGCGTGCTTGGACGCCAGCAGGTCTGGACCTCGCTGATCGTCATGCTGATGCTGATGCTCTGCCAGTTCGTGCCCTTCACCTATATCGCGCCGCTGTTGCAGGAGGTCACCGGCCTCGGCGCCGCGACCGTGCCATGGGTCCTGCTCGCCAACGGCGTCGGCGCCACAATTGGCGTCTGGGCCGGCGGCAGGCTCGCCGACTTCAACCTGATGACCTCGCTGATCACCGTGCTCGCCTTGCAGGCGTTGGTCATGGTCGCGATGTATGTCGCGAGCCCCTATCCGATGCCGATGGTCGTCGTCATCGTCCTGTGGGGCGGCCTGAATTTCGCCATCGGCACGCCGCTGCAGACCCGCATCCTGTCCTGGACCGCCGACGCGCCGAACCTCGCCTCGTCGCTCATCCCCGCCGGCTTCAACCTTGGCATCGCCTTCGCCGCCTTCATCGGCGGCGTCATGCTGACCGCCGGCCTCGGCTACCGTTCGCTGCCGCTGATGGGCGTCGCCGCCATGATCGTCGCCACGCTGGTGGCGGCCAGCTCCTGGGTGGCGGAACGCCGCGGCGGCGCCACTCCGCCGGTGCCGATCACCGTCCTCTGAGGGGCTAGCGGGGCCGGTGGATGCCTTAAGCACCCGGTAGCGGCGGTAGATCTTTCAGAGGATTGATGAAAGCAACGCCGAGCGGAATAAAATGGGCTTCGTTCGCAGTCAGCACCGTCAAGCCGTGTACCTTGGCCGTGGCGCCTATCGCGATGTCGGCGAAGCCTGGATTGAACGCCCGCGAACGGTCGAACATGGCACCGGCGGCACGCGCCACGGCTATATCGTAGACCAGGATGCGGTCGCCATAGAGCGCCTCGATTTGTTCCCACCATTCGGTAAGCGCCGCAGCCCGGGTCGTCGCACCCGTCCGATTGGCTTTCGAGATTCCCGCCATGACCTCCGACGCGGTCACGGCAGACAGAAACAGGTAAGGACTTGCGGTATCCATCCATTTGATCAGCTCTCGCGCCCGAGCCGACTTACGAGGATCGGATTGCGATACGATATTCGTATCGACGAGATACATCAGAATTCGTCGCGAAAGGCGGGGCCGGACGGTCTTTCCGGAATGTCCCCCGGTTCGCCAGGAAAAGCCATCAAAAGCGCCCCGAAGCTCGGCACTTTCGACAGTCGTTCATATTCCGCAAAGGAGATGACCACGGCTTCCTTCCTGCCGTGCCGCGTGATCAGCGAGGGCCGTCCGGCCACAGCGTCATCGACGACCGCCGAAAGCGTTGCTTTGGCGTCCTTTAGCTGGATCGATTTCATCGTTCCCCTCCGATATGACTACAGTGGTCATATATAGCACGACGACGACTCGCGCTCAACGCCCGAACGCGGAGCGAACAGGCAATGCCCGCGCGAACCGAGACCATGCCGCTGTGCGCCGAACATTCCGTTTCCGACACGCCGCGTCGGCCATCCGCCTTCGAAAAACCACACGCGAACATATTATCCGGCTAATATAAAGCGCATGTTCAGGACGAACGCCACGGACCACGATGCGATGACGAGGCCCCTGATTCCAGATCCCCGGACCTGCCGCCGATGAGCGGATCGGTCGTCCTGCTGCACCTCGCCGGCGCGGTCGCCCTGCTCCTGTGGGCGACGCGCATGGTCAAGACGGGCGTCGAGCGCGCCTATGGCGACGCGCTGCGCCAGCGCCTGCGCGCCACGCTGCGCAATCCGGTGCTCGCGGTGCTCGCCGGCGCCGGCCTGTCGATCGCTTTCCAGAGCTCGACCGCCGTGACGCTCCTCGTCAGTTCCTTCGCAGGCTCCGGCGTCGTCAGCGGCCTGTCCGGCCAGCTTGCCGTGCGCGGCGCCGAGATCGGCTCGGCGCTGGCGGTCAAGCTCCTCTCCCTCGACCTCACACTGCTGGTGCCGATCTGCCTCGCCGTTGGCACCACCATCTTCATGACGACCGAGCGCCGCGAATGGCGCCAGTTCGGCCGCATCCTGGTCGGCGTCGGCCTGCTGGTCCTGTCGCTCGACATGGTTG
>JAUYMV010000409.1 GCA_030698645.1 Mesorhizobium sp. | reverse complement strand
TCGCGCTGCGCATCATGCTGATCGTCGGCGCCGTGTTCTCGGCGGTGCAGTATCTGCAGGCGCGTCAGGAGAAGCGCATCGAACGGACGCTCGCGCTGGTCGAGATCTGGGAGCGCGCCGAGTATCAGGAGGCGCAGGCCGCCCTGAAGCGCCGCCTGGCGGACCTGAACGAGCAGTCGGCCGGGCTGATCACCAGCCAGTCCACCAGGGAGGAGCTCGCCATCATCACGGCGGCGATCGGCACGCAGGCGATGAGCAAGGATGGCGGCACGATGCCGATCGAGACGTTCCAGGAGCGCTTCGACCGCATCGTATATTTTCTAAGCCGGCTGTCGTCCTGTGTCGAAGGCAACCTCTGCGACCGGGCGGTCGCCGACGAATTCTTCCTGGACTATGCGCAGTCCTTCTGGCGCTATTTCTCGGACTACATCCAGCGCGAGCGGAAGCGTGGACAGCCGACCCTTGCCGTGGCAATCGAATCCTACGTGACGCGATGAGCAGGTCCGAAGGGCCGGACCGGATCAGGATGGAAACCGCATGAAGCTGCTCGACACCGACCATCCTTTTTTCAAGCCGTTGTGGATCCGGATCGTGGTGGTGGCGATCGCCGCGGGGTGGGCGCTGTTCGAATTCCGCTCCGGCTCGGCCATCTGGGGCGGCATCTTTCTCGTCTTCGCTGCGGTGTCCGCCTACGGCTTCTTCCTGAACTTCAATCCCGACCGGAAGGATCCGGGCTCAGAAGGTTGACGGCGCCGCGCGTCGTCAGGCGCCCGCCTTCATCAGCGCGGCGAGGTCGAAGGCGGCGGATTGCGCCCGTTCCAGCGTCAGCGGTTCTTCCCAGCCGAGCAGCCGGCGCGCCGCCATGTGGTCGCCTCCGACGTTGACGGTTTCGACCCCGACGAGTTCCTCGCGCCTGAAGCAGAGAACCGACAGCCGGCCCTCCGCGTGCGAGCCACGTACCACATGATGGTCGGCGCCAGCGGTCAGCCCGGCCATCTGCAGCTTGTCGCCCGCCTGGTCGCTCCAGAACCACGGCACCTTGGCATAGGGCTCGGCATGGCCGACGAGGCGGCGCGCGACGCACTTTGCCTGGTCGACGGCGTTCTGCACGGATTCGAGCCGGGTCTGGATGCCGTCATGACCGAACGGGAACGACGCGCAATCGCCGATCGCCGAGATGGCGGCGTCCTCGGTGGCGAGCAGATCGTTGACCCGGATGCCGTCATGCACGTAGAGGCCGGCCGCCTCGGCGATTTCGGCGTTGGGCAGGACGCCGGCCGAAACGAGCACGAGATCGGCCGCGATGCGCTCCCCGCCGGCGAGTTCGACCTCGCAGACCCGCCCGGCGCCATCGTCGACGATCCGCGCGGCGAGCGCGTTGAGCCGGATGTCGACGCCGCTGCCGCGGTGGGCGGCGAGGAAGTAGTCGGAGATCGGCTGCGAGACCACCCGCGACATCAGCCGCGCGGTCGCCTCGAGCACCGTGACATGCAGCCCGATCGCCCGTGCAGTGGCGGCAATCTCCAGGCCGATGAAGCCGCCGCCGATGACGACCAGCGAGGACGACGCGGCGAGATGCGCGCGAATGATGTCGGCGTCGGCGAGCGTGCGCAGGTTCAGGACATTGGCGAGATCGATGCCGGGCAGCGGCAGCCGGCGGTTGCGCGCGCCGAGCGCCAGGATCAGATGGTCGTAGGCGAGCCTTCGTCCGTCATCCAGCACGATGCCCCGGTCCATTCGGTCGATCGCCGCGAGGCGCCTGCCGTCTTCGAGGCGGATCGCATTCTTCTCGAAGAAGTCGGCGTTGCGAAACAGCAGCCGATCGCCATTGCCTTCCTTCAGATAGGTCTTGGACAGCGGCGGGCGCTGATAAGGCAATCCCGGCTCGTCGCCGAGCAGCACGATCTCGCCCTCGAAGCCTTCCTGGCGCAGGCTTGCCGCGGCCTGGAAGCCGCCCTGGCCGCTGCCGGCGATGAGAACACGATTGATCATGGGCCGGCCCAATTTGGTTTGGCGTCTTGACTCAGCCGCGATGC
>JAUYMV010000405.1 GCA_030698645.1 Mesorhizobium sp. | reverse complement strand
GGACATTCTTTTTCTCTTGATTCCCCTGTCGGTCGGGCTGGCGCTGCTGATTATTGTTGCGCTGGCCTGGGCTGTCTGGCGCGGCCAGTTTGACTCCGTGGACGCCGAAGGTGAGCGCATTCTTCGATCGGATTGACTTGTATCAAGCTCCGGCGTCATGCCAAAAGAGACACTACTTACATCTCGACAATAGGTGACTCATGAACGAACCACAAGCTCGCACTGCGTACTATCACGACACGGTGGTACGGCAGTTTTCCCTGATGGCCGTGGTCTGGGGCGTCGTCGGCATGCTGGTCGGCGTCATCGTCGCGTTGCAGCTCGCTTTTCCCGACCTCAACATCGAGCCCTGGTTCAATTTCGGCCGCATGAGGCCGCTCCACACCTCGGCCGTCGTGTTCGCCTTCGGCGGCAATGCGCTCATCGCCACCTCCTTCTACGTGGTGCAGCGAACCAGCCGCGCGCGCCTCTTCGGCGGCGACCTCGCCTGGTTCGTCTTCTGGGGCTATCAGCTCTTCATCGTCATGGCGGCCACCGGCTACCTTCTCGGCATCACGCAGAGCCGTGAATACGCCGAGCCCGAATGGTACGTCGATCTCTGGCTGACGGTCGTCTGGGTCGCCTATCTCCTGGTGTTCCTCGGCACGATCCTGAAGCGCAAGGAACCCCACATCTACGTCGCCAACTGGTTCTACCTGTCATTCATCGTCACCATTGCGATGCTGCACATCGTCAACAACCTGGCGATCCCCGTCTCCTTCCTCGGCTCGAAGAGCTATTCGGCCTTCTCCGGCGTGCAGGATGCGCTGACCCAGTGGTGGTACGGCCATAACGCCGTCGGCTTCTTCCTGACGGCCGGCTTCCTCGGCATGATGTATTACTTCGTGCCCAAGCAGGCCAATCGCCCGGTCTATTCCTACCGGCTCTCGATCGTCCATTTCTGGGCGCTGATCTTCCTCTACATCTGGGCCGGCCCGCACCATCTGCACTATACGGCGCTGCCCGACTGGGCTCAGACGCTCGGCATGGTGTTCTCGATCATGCTCTGGATGCCCTCGTGGGGCGGCATGATCAACGGCCTGATGACGCTTTCCGGCGCCTGGGACAAGATCCGCACCGATCCGATCATCCGCATGATGGTCATGGCCATCGCCTTCTACGGCATGTCGACCTTCGAAGGTCCGATGATGTCCATCAAGTCGGTCAACTCGCTGTCGCACTATACGGACTGGACCATCGGTCACGTGCATTCCGGCGCGCTTGGCTGGGTCGGCATGATCACCTTCGGGGCGCTCTACTACATGGTGCCGAAGCTGTGGCACCGCGAGAGGATGTATTCGATGCGCATGATCACCTGGCACTTCTGGCTCGCCACGCTCGGTCTCGTCGTCTACGCCGCCGTCATGTGGGTGGCCGGCATCCAGCAGGGCCTGATGTGGCGCGAATACGATGAGCAGGGCTTCCTGGTCTATTCCTTCGCGGAAAGCGTCGCGGCCATGTTCCCCTATTATGTCGTGCGCGCCACGGGCGGCCTGCTCTACCTCGTTGGTGCGCTGATCATGGCCTACAACGTCACCATGACCATCCTCGGCCATCAGCGCGAGGAAGAGGCCATCGGTGGTGCGAGCCCGGCTCCCGCGCCCAACCTCCAGCCAGCACAGTAAGGAACGTCACGATGGGTTTGTTGGACAGACACGCGGTCCTCGAGAAGAACGCCACGCTCCTGCTGGCCGGGTCCTTCCTGGTGGTCACGATCGGCGGCATCGTCGAGATTGCGCCGCTCTTCTACCTCGAGAACACGATCGAGAAGGTCGACGGCATGCGGCCCTACGCGCCGCTCGAGCTCGCCGGCCGCAACATCTACATTCGCGAGGGCTGCTACACCTGCCACAGCCAGATGATCCGTCCGTTCCGCGACGAGGTCGAACGCTACGGCCACTACAGCCTCGCGGCGGAATCGATGTACGATCACCCGTTCCAGTGGGGCTCGAAACGAACCGGGCCGGATCTCGCCCGCGTCGGCGACCGCTATTCCAACGAGTGGCACGTGCAGCATCTGACCGAGCCGCGTACCGTGGTGCCGGAATCGGTCATGCCGAGCTACGCCTTCCTCAAGACGACGCCGCTGGCGGTGGAGAACTTCTCGACTCATCTCGTCGCCAATTCGCGGGTCGGCGTGCCCTATACCGAGGAGATGATAGCCAGCGCCGATGCGGACATCCGGGCGCAGGCCGATCCGAATGCCGACACGTCCGCGCTGCTGGCGCGCTATCCCAAGGCCAAGGTCGGCGACTTCGACGGCGATCCGGCGGCGCTGACGGAAATGGACGCGCTGGTCGCCTATCTGCAGATGCTCGGCACCCTGGTCGACTTCTCGACCTACGACGAAGCCGCCGGCTACCGCTGAGGAGCATGATCATGGATTACCATTTCATGCGCGAATTCGCCGACAGCTGGGGGCTCCTGTTCCTGGCGCTCTTCTTCGTCGGCGTCGTCATTTTCGCGTTTCGGCCCGGCAGCAAGAAGCAGGCGGAAGATGCCGCAAACATCCCTCTCAAGGACGATGAAAGACCATGAGCGACAAGGAAATCGACGAGGCCTCCGGCGTCCAGACGACCGGACATGAGTGGGACGGCATCAAGGAGCTCAACAATCCGCTGCCGCGTTGGTGGGTCTGGACCTTCTATGCGACGATCGTCTGGGCTTTGGCCTACGTGATCGCCTACCCGGCCATCCCGCTGCTCACTTCGGCGACGACCGGCTGGCTCGGCTATTCCAGCCGGGGCGAAGTGAAGGCGGAACTTGCCACGGCGGAAGCCGCGAAGGGCGATTATGTCGCGGCCGTCGCGGCGAAGAACGTCGACGAGATCCTCGCCGTTGACACGCTGCGCACGTTCGCGACGGCGGCCGGCGCCGCGGCGTTCAAGGTGAATTGCGTCCAGTGCCACGGCTCCGGCGCGCAGGGCTCGCCCGGCTTTCCCAATCTCAACGACGATGAGTGGCTCTGGGGCGGCAAGGCGCAGGACATCTATCTGACGATCGCGCATGGCATCCGCTTTGCCGGCGACGAGGAGACGCGATTCTCGGAAATGCCGGCCTTCGCCGACGTGCTCGACGCCGATCGCACGGCCGAAGTAGCCGCCTTCGTCGCAAGCCTTTCCGGTCCGGCGGAAAATCCCGCCCTGGTATCGGCGGGCGCCACCGTCTACGCCGACAATTGCGCCGCCTGCCATGCCGACGACGGCAAGGGAAATCGCGAACTCGGCGCACCCAATCTGACGGATGCGATCTGGCTCAAGGGCTCCGGCGAAGCGGCGATCGCGGCGCAGGTCCGTGCCCCCAAGCATGGCGTCATGCCGGCTTGGGTGGGACGCCTCGGCGACACGACCGTCAAGGAACTGACCGTCT
>JAUYMV010000403.1 GCA_030698645.1 Mesorhizobium sp. | reverse complement strand
AAAGGGGCTGGCCATGTACGGCCAGATGACCGCCGGCTCGTGGATCTATATCGGCACGCAGGGCATCGTGCAGGGCACCTACGAGACCTTCGTCGAGGCAGGGCGGCAGCACTATGGCGGCGACCTCAAAGGCAAGTGGATCCTGACCGCCGGGCTGGGCGGCATGGGCGGGGCACAGCCGCTGGCGGCGGTCATGGCCGGCGCCTGCTGTCTTGCCATCGAATGCAATCCGGACTCGATCGATTTCCGGCTGCGCACGCGCTATGTGGACGCCCGCGCGGACACGATCGACGAGGCGCTCGGCATGATCGCGGAATGGACCAAAGCCGGCGAAGCAAAATCGGTCGGCCTGCTTGGCAATGCCGCAGACATCGTGCCGGAACTGTTCCGGCGCGGGGTGCGCCCCGACATGGTGACCGACCAGACCTCGGCGCATGACCCGCTGAACGGCTATCTGCCCAAGGGCTGGACGCTCGCCGAATGGAAGGCCAAGCGGGAGAGCGATCCGAAGCGGGTCGAGGCTGCCGCCCGCGCGTCCATGCGCGAACACGTGGAAGCGATGGTGGCGTTCTGGAACGCCGGCGTGCCGGTGCTCGACTATGGCAACAATATCCGCCAGGTGGCGAAGGACGAGGGGTTCGAGAACGCCTTCGCGTTTCCGGGCTTCGTGCCGGCCTATATCCGCCCGCTGTTCTGCCGCGGCATCGGCCCGTTCCGCTGGGCAGCGCTCTCGGGCGATCCGGAGGACATCTACAAGACCGACGCCAAGGTGAAGGAACTGACGCCCGGCAATACCCATCTGCACAACTGGCTCGACATGGCGCGCGAGCGCATCGCCTTCCAGGGGCTGCCCGCGCGGATCTGCTGGGTAGGCTTGGGTGATAGGCATCGGCTAGGCCTCGCCTTCAACGAGATGGTGGCGTCGGGCGTACTCTCGGCGCCGCTGGTGATCGGCCGCGACGATCTGGATTCGGGCTCCGTCGCCTCGCCCAACCGTGAGACGGAGGCGATGAAGGATGGCTCGGACGCGGTCTCGGACTGGCCGCTCTTGAACGCGCTGCTCAATTGCGCCTCGGGCGCGACCTGGGTGTCGATCCACCATGGCGGCGGCGTCGGCATGGGCTTTTCGCAGCATTCTGGCATGGTCGTCTGCGTCGACGGCACACCGGAGGCGGCCAAGCGCATCGAGCGCGTGCTATGGAACGACCCGGCGACCGGCGTCATGCGCCACGCCGACGCCGGCTACGAAATCGCGCTCGACTGCGCACGCGAGCAGGGGCTCAGGCTGCCGGGGATTCTCGGGAACTGAGGCTCAGACCTTCGCCAGAACCAATGCGCGCCGAGCGAGGCTTTCGGCGGGCCAATAGGCGTCGCGGTCATAGTATTGCAGCATCGCCGGCACTCCATCGGGAATGACGACCCAGGGCTGCTTGCTTTCGGTATAGATGTGAATGTCGGGCGGGCACGCGTCGGGATCATCGAGCGTGCCGACGCGCACGAAGCGGAACTTCGGCCCCGCCCCTGAATAGACGCTGAATAGCGCGACCTTGCAGTCGGGACACCGGCTGATCTTCTGGCCCTTTCCGCTGTTGGTCGGCGTGTCGATTACGTCGGGCGTGCCCGTGACCTCTACGCATTCCGCCTCGATCAGCGCGTTCATGACGAAGGCCGAGCCTGTCTCCCGCTGACACCAGCGACAATGACAGGCGTGCACGAAGAGCGGCCTGTCGAGGAGACGGTAGTGGATGGCTCCGCAGGTGCATCGACCTTGCATCGCGTTGTCTCGCGCGTCAGGCATCGCGGCCCTCATAGCTGAACCAGTCGAAATCCGCGTGCTTCGCGCGGCCCGACGTGTCGAAGGCGGCCATGCCGACGAAGGCGCCGGTGAAGGAGCCATGCTCGCCGCGGCCGGCCTCGTCGGAGATCAGGCTTTGGTCGAGCACGGGGCCGAGCGGCAGCCATCCGCCGTCGAGGCGATAGTGGAACTGCAGCCTTGCGCCGTCGACATCGGCGGCAAGGAAGACCTCGCCGTCGGGCGGCAGGGAGATCGGCTCGGGCAGCGCGAAGGAGAGTTTTCCGTCCGGCCAGTCGCCGAGGCAGGACATCAGCATCAGGCAGCGGCCGGCCTTCGGCGTCCACGTTACGGCTGCGAAATGAAACTTGTGGCGGTTGTAGTAGCAGGTCAGGCCGGCCGCCTGCTGGTATGTTTCGGGATCGAAACGAAGCGCGGTTTCGGCGCGGAAGGAAAAGTGCTCCTGGCGGCGCGCGACGAGCGCCTGTTCGAACCAGCTGCCGATGGATTCGCGGCCGTAGAGGCGGAGTGAGCCGGGTTTTGCTTCGAGCGAGAAGATTCGCTCCGGGACGGGCGTGCGCAGCCACTGGAACTCGGGCGGCAGGATGCCATCGTCGAAATCGCGGCGCGGCGGAGCTTTCGGCGCGGACATCTGGATTGCGCCTGTCGGCGCCGCCACCTCGACGGAGGGCACGACGCTGTTGCGGTCGAGGCGCAGCCAGCCATCGGCGCCCCAGACGCATTTCTGGATCGCCGTCTCGCGGCCGAGCGGCGAGCGGCGCAGGCCCGGCAGCGGGCGGCCGCAGAGATGCGTGTGATAGGTCTCGCCCTCCGGCGTCTCGACGACCTGGCCGTGGCCGGCGCGCTGCAGCGGCGCGTCGGGGGCGTCCTTGGAAGTGATGACGTGGATGTCCGGGTGCATCTCGTAGGGGCCGGCGATGTCGCGCGCGCGCGCCATCGTCACGGCGTGGCCGTAGCCGGTGCCGCCCTCGGCGGTGGTGAGATAGTACCAGCCGTCGCGCTTGAAGAGATGCGGGCCCTCGACCAGCCCGTGCGCGCTGCCGGCGAAGATGTTCCTGATCGGCCCGACGAGCTTCTGCGCCGCCGCGTCGTATTCCTGCAGCAGGATACCGTCGAAGGAGGGATGTTTCGGCTGGCCGCCGACGCCGTGCGAGATGTGGTTCCACTGCATGTTGACGAACCACTTCCGTCCATCGTCGTCGTGGAAGAGCGACGGGTCGAAGCCGCTGGAGTTGACGTAGACGCCGTCGGACCAGGGGCCTTCGATAGACGGGGCCGTGACGATGTAGTTGTGGCCGTCCTTGAAATTGCCGTCGAGGCGCTTGATGTCGGTGTAGACAAGCCAGAATCGTTCGTCGGCAAAGGACAGGCACGGCGCCCAGATGCCGCCCGAATCCGGATTGCCGCGCATGTCGAGCTGGGCGGCGCGGGTAAGCGGGCGACAGACGAGGTTCCAGGTGACCAGGTCGGTGGAGTGGTGGATCTGGACGCCGGGATACCATTCGAAGGTAGAGGTCGCGATGTAGTAGTCGCGCCCGACGCGGCAGATCGAGGGGTCGGGGTTGAAGCCGGGGAGGATGGGATTGCGGATGGTTGTCATGGTAGTTCCCCCTGAAGAAGCACCCCCTCACCGGCCCCGCGGGCCACCTCTCCCCCTGCCCGGGAGAGAGGAACCCAAGCTGGAACGGGGTCGCGATCATCGCGGCGTTTTTCCTCTCCCCCTGACAGGGGGAGAGGTGGCGAGCCCGGCGGCATGGCCGCCGTAAGCGAGCCGGTGAGGGGGTTGTGCATCACTTCCTCGGCGGTCCCTTCCTCTCGGCGGACGCCGCCCAGAGGTTGATGTCGCTCTCGCGGGCGTAGGTGTCGATCTCGGCGAGTTCGGCCTCGCTGAAGTCGCGGTTTTTCAGGGCGGCGACGCAGTCTTCGACCTGTTCGGGGCGGCTGGCGCCGATCAGCGCGGTGGTGACGCGGCCGCCGCGCAGGACCCAGGCGATGGCCATCTGGGCAAGCGTCTGGCCGCGCTTTTTCGCGATGGCGTCGAGCGCGCGTATGTTGTCGAGCGTGCGCTCGTTGAGGAACTCCTGGCGCAGCGATTTGCCCTGGGCGGCACGGCTGTCGTCGGGGATTCCCTTCAGATATTTGTCGGTCAGCATGCCCTGGGCGAGCGGCGAGAAGACGATGGAGCCGACGCGGAGCCCGTCCAGCGTGTCGAGCAAACCGTCCTCCTCGATCCAGCGGTTGATCATCGAATAGGAGGGCTGGTGGATGATGAAGGGGGTGCCGAGGTCGCGCAGGATGGCGGCCGCCTCGCGGGTGCGCTGGGAGTTGTAGGACGAGATGCCGACATAGAGCGCCTTGCCGGCGCGCACCGCATGGTCGAGCGCGCCCATGGTTTCCTCCAGCGGCGTGTCGGGATCGAAGCGGTGCGAATAGAAGATGTCGACATAATCGAGGCCCATGCGCTGCAAGCTCTGGTCGAGCGAGGCGAGCAGATATTTGCGGCTGCCCCATTCGCCATAGGGGCCGGGCCACATGCCGTAGCCCGCCTTGGTCGAGATGATCATCTCGTCGCGGTAGAAGGCGAAATCGGTGCGCAGCAGCTCGCCGAAGGCGGTTTCGGCGGAGCCGGCCGGCGGGCCGTAATTGTTGGCGAGGTCGAAATGGGTGATGCCGAGATCGAAGGCCTTTCGGGCGATCGCCTGCTTGGTGGCGTGCGGCGTGTCGTTGCCGAAATTGTGCCAGAGGCCGAGCGAGAGGGCGGGCAGCTTCAGCCCCGACGCGCCGCAGCGCGCGTAGGTCATCTGGTCGTAGCGGTTCTCGGCGGGGGTGTAGGGCATGGGGCAGTCCTTGATTCGGCGTCCACCCTCCCCTTGTGCGGAGGGTCGTGACGCATGTCGCGGAGCGACAATGCGGAACGGGGTGGGGGTGGTCAACACGCCAGCGGCGCAAACCCGGCGGGACCAACCCCGCCCCGCCTCAATCGCCTTGCTGCGCAAAGCGCTTTCGTCGACCCTCCCCACAAGGGGGAGGGTAAGGTCGCGCTACTTCGCCGGACGCGTGACGGGGCGAGCCAAAAGCGCTTTCGCCTCGGCCACGCCGAGCGCGGCGGGGCGCTCGCAGGTGGTCTGCATGTCGACGAACTTGCTCGTTTCGCCGGATTTCAGGATCGCCGTCATCACGTCGACGGCGTGCAGCGCGAAGTCGAGCGAGCAGCGGTGCGGCCGGCCGGCGAGGATGCCCATAGCCATGTCGGCCAGACCCGCGGTGCGGTAGTTCGCCATCATGCCCTGGCTATGCTGCTGGTTGGGCACCGAGAAGGGGTGCGGCCATTTCGGAAGCGCCTTCGCCTCCGCGTTCCCCTTGGTGTAGCGCACCTCGCCGCCGAAGAAGTTCGGGTCCGGCACATGCAGCGTGCCTTGCTCGCCATAGAGCTCCATCGGCTTGTGACCGTGCTGCCAGACGTCCCAGCTGGCGTTGAAGGTGATCGCCGCGCCGCTTTCGAACTCGAGCAGGGCGAGCAGCGTGGTCGGCGTCGTGACCGGAACCGTCTTGCCGTTGCGCGGGCCGTTGGAGATGGTGCGTTGCTTCTGCGGCGTCGCGGCCAATGCCGCCACGCGCTTCACCGGGCCGATGAGCTGGACGAGATTGGAGATGTAGTAGGGGCCGAGATCGAGGACCGGGCCGCCGCCGGCAACGTAGAAGAAATCCGGATTGGGGTGCCAGTGCTCCATGCCGTGGTTCATGACATGGCATGTGCCGCTGGTGATCTTTCCGACCTTGCCGCTGTCGATCAGATGGCGGGCCAGCTGGTGCGCGCCGCCCATGAAGGTGTCGGGCGCGGAGCCGACGCGAAGGTTCTTTTTCGCGGCGCGCTTCTTGAGGTCGAGCCCGTCCTTCGCCGACAGAACGAAAGGCTTTTCGGAATAGACGTGCTTGCCGGCGTCGAGCGCCGCCTTCGAGATGTCGTAGTGGGCGGCGGGGATCGTCAGATTGACGACGATGTCGATGTCGGGGGAGGCCAGCAGGCCGTCCACGGTTTCGGCGCGCAGGCCGAATTCGCTGGCGCGCGCCTTGGCGGACTCCATGTTGATGTCGGCGCAGGCGCGCATCTCGATGCCCTTGAAGAGCGGCGCGAGACGGAAATACGCCGCCGATATGTTGCCGCAGCCGACAACGCCGACGCCCAGTTTCTTCGCCATGTCCTCGTCCTCAGTAGCGGTTCGCGGCGGCGATGGAGCGGCGCGCGAAGCGGCCGAGATCGCTCGGATTGTCGTGTTCCATGATGAAGACCCTGGCCGGCGTCCTGGCGCGCAGCACGGGCATGATCCCTGCCCAGTCGATCGTGCCGTGGCCGACATCGGCCCAGCCGTCCTCGTCCTTCGCCTCGCCGGCCGGCGCGATGTCCTTGACGTGGACGGCGATGATGCGCCCGGCGTAGCGGTCGATCCAGTCGAGCGGGTCGGCGCCGCCGCGCACCACCCATGCGACATCGAGTTCGATGCCGATGTCGGGCGCGGCGTCGAGGATCAGCTGCATCGGCACCGACCCGTCGGGCAGCGCCTTGAACTCGAAATCATGGTTGTGCCAGCCAAAGCCATAGCCGGCGGCGGCGGCGGTCTTGCCGACGGCGGCCAGACGCTCGCCAAAGGCGCTCCAGCCGGCGGCGTCCGCGGGGCGCTTGTCCAACACGATATGCGGGCAGATCATGGTCTCGACGCCGAGCGTCGAGGCGATGCGCCTGGCCTCGTCGAAATCGTTTTCCAGCAGGTCGATGGAAAAATGCGCGGTCGGCATGGCAAGGCCGTTGCGGTCCATACCCGCGCGCAGCCCGGCGAGGTCGCCATAGACGCCGCCGAAGCCCTCGACCTGGGTATAGCCGGCGGCGGCGACCAGATCGAGGACGCTGTCCCAGGGCTGGAAATTGCGCGCGCTGTAGAGTTGGAAAGACCAGTTCATGCTCATGTCCCGTCAGCTCAGTTAGGAGATTTGATCACAGCCGGCCGCCTTCGCCGGAATCGAAAATGGAGGCGCGCATCGGATCGAAGCCGATGTCGACCGTGTCGCCGCTGGCCGGCATCCGCTCGGTCGGCACGCGCACCGCGAGATTGTGGCTGCCGAGCTTGGTCCAGACGAGCGTGTCCGATCCCATCGGCTCGACGACGTCGACCTTGACGCGGGCCGAGAACGGCCAGTCCGCGCCGCTGTTGAGCGCGACATGCTCGGGACGGATGCCGAAGGAGACCTTCTGGCCGGCGACCGGCGTCGCGGTGAAGTCGTAGCGGGCGAGAGGGACGTCCACCCCGTCGGCGCTGAAGGCGGGACCGGCCGCGATCGAACCTTCGAGGAAGTTCATGCCGGGCGAACCGATGAAGCCGGCAACGAAGCGGTTGACCGGCTTGTTGTAGATCGCCTGAGGCGAATCGAACTGCTGGATGAGCCCGCCACGCATGACGGCGATCCGGTCGGCCAGCGTCATGGCCTCGATCTGGTCGTGGGTGACGTAGATCATCGTGTTGGCGAGCTGCTGGTGCAGCCGCTTGATCTCGACGCGCAGCTCGGCGCGGAGCTTGGCGTCGAGATTGGAAAGCGGCTCATCGAACAGGAACACGTCGACGTCGCGCACCAGCGCGCGGCCGATGGCGACCCGCTGGCGCTGGCCGCCGGAGAGCGCGGCGGGCTTGCGCTTGAGCAGCGGCTCGATCTGCAGGATTTCGGCCGCTCGCGCGATGCGCTTGGCGATCTCCTCCCTGGGCAGGCGGGCGTTCTTCAGGCCGAAGGAGAGGTTACCCTCCACCGTCATCTGCGGGTAGAGCGCATAGGACTGGAACACCATGCCGATGCCGCGGTCCTTGGGCTCCTCCCAGGTGACGTTCTTGCCGTTGATGAATATCTGCCCGGTCGACACGTCGAGCAGGCCGGCGATGCAGTTGAGCAGGGTCGACTTGCCGCAGCCGGACGGCCCGAGGAGCACGACGAACTCGCCCTGCTGGACATCGAGGTTGAGCTTCTTGAGCACCTCGACGGCGCCGAAACTGAGCGAGAGATCCTTGACGAGGACGCTGGTCATCCGATCACCCCTTCACGGCGCCGGCGGCGATGCCGCGGACGAACAACTTGCCAGAGATGAAGTAGACGATCAGCGGGACGAGACCCGTGAGCAGTGTGGCTGCCATGTTGACGTTGTACTCCTTCACGCCCTGAACCGAGTTGACGATATTGTTGAGCTGGACCGTCATCGGGTAGGTCTCGGGCTTCGTGTAGACCACGCCGAACAGGAAATCGTTCCAGATACCGGTGACCTGGATGATCATGGCGACGACGAAGATCGGCAGCGACATCGGCAGCATGATGCGGAAGTAGATGCCCCAGAAGCCGGCGCCGTCGACGCGAGCGGCCTTGAACAGCTCCTCCGGCACCGAGGCGAAATAGTTGCGGAAGAGCAGCGTGTTGATCGGCATGCCGAAGATGGTGTGGACGAGGACCAGGCCGGTCAGCGTGCCGTAGATGCCCATCTCGCGCAGGATGATGACGATCGGATAGATCATCACCTGGTAGGGGATGAAGGCGCCGACGATGAGGATGGTGAAGAAGATGTTGGCGCCCTTGAAGCGCCAGTTGGCGAGCGCGTAGCCGTTGATCGAGGCGATGGCGATCGAGACGATGACGCTCGGTATGGTGATGCGCACCGAGTTCCAGAAGCCGCGCGACAGGCCCTCGCAGTTGAGGCCCGTGCAGGCGGTCGACCACGCCTTCACCCAGGGCTCGAAGGTGATTTCCAGCGGCGGCGCGAAGACGTTGCCGAAGCGGATCTCGGGCATCCCCTTCAGCGACGTCACGATCATCACGTAGAGCGGCAGCAGATAGTAGAGCGACACCATGATGAGCGTGCCGTAGAGGAAAATGTTGCGCCGCGAGAAGACCCGCCTGGGCCTCGGCCCGAAGGGCTCGACGCCCGCCGCCGGATGAGAGGTGAGGACCGCGTCAGCCACGCTTGTTCCTTCCGCCGAACTCGAGATAGGCCCACGGCACGACGACGATCAGCACGGTCAGAAGCATCATGGTCGAGGCGGCGAAGCCCTGACCCAGGTTCTGCGCGGAGAACATGTAGTCGTAGACGTATTTGGCCGGCACTTCCGAGGCATGGCCCGGACCGCCGGAGGTCTGCGCCACGACCAGATCGTAGACGCGCACGATGCCGCTCGCGATGATGACGAGCGTCGTGACGAAGACCGGGCGCATCATCGGGATGACGATGAAGATGTAGGTCTTCCACATCGGGATGCCGTCGACGCGGGCGGCCTTCCAGATGTCCTCGTCGATGCCGCGCAGGCCGGCCAGCATCAGGCACATGACGAGGCCGGTGCCCTGCCACAGGGCGGCGATCAGGATGCCGTAGATGACGATCGACTGGTCGTAGAGCGGGTTGAAGGTGAAGGTCTCCCAGCCGAGGCCGCGCACGAAGTGCTGCACGCCGAAGTCGGGATTGAGGAGCCACTGCCAGACGAGGCCGGTGACGATGAAGGACAGCGCGAAGGGATACAGGATGATGGTCCTGAACACGCTCTCGAAGCGGATCTTCTGGTCGAGTAGCGCGGCGAGCACGAAGCCGATGGTCAGCGAGAAGATCAGCGAGAGCACGCCGTAGATCATCAGGTTCTCAATCGACGCCAGCCAGCGCGGCGTGGACCAGAGCCGCTCGTACTGATCCAGCCCGACGAACTGCAGTCGCGGCAGGAGCCTTGAATTGGTGAAGGAGTAGACGACTGTCCAGACCGTGCCCCCGACGAAGACGACCAGTGCGGTGAATATCATCGGGAGGGATGCAATCTTCGCGTTGAGATTGCGGAACAGGGTATTCGGCCGCTTGGATGTCTCTGTCGCCATAGTCGTCGTCCGGATGCTGGGCGAACGGTCACCGTCCGCCGGGTCTCTCGGACCCAGCGGACGGTGTGCACGCGAAGGAGGTTCAGTCAGCCTTGGCGATGATGTCGGCGTAGCGCTTCTGCGCGTCTTCCGGCGTCATTGATGGCGTGGCGAAGAACTCCACGAAGAGATCGTTGAGCTGGTTGTTGGTGTCTTCGGTGTTGAGCCGCGGGGGATCGGGGATCGTGTTGCCCTTGGCGAGGATGTCGAGACCCTTCTTCATGCAGTCGTTGGCCGCCGCGAGATCGACGTCGCCGCGGACCGGCACGGAGCCCTTCTTGAGGTTGAAGGCAACCTGAGTCTCGGGGCTGAGCATGACGGAAGCGAGCACTTCCTGGGCCTTCGTCTTCGCCTCGTCCTTCTGGATCGGGAAGTAGAAGGCGTCGCCGCCAACCGAGATCAGTTCGTTGACGCCGAGGCCGGGCAGGCAGGAATAATCCGTACCGGCGACCTGGCCTGCGACCTGGAATTCGCCCTGCGCCCAGTCGCCCATGATCTGGCCGCCGGCCTGGCCGGTGATGACGAGGTTGGTGGCCTGGTTCCAGTCCTGGACGTTCGAGTTCGCGGCCATGCGGCGCGCGTCGTCGGCGGCCTTGAAGACCTTGGCCATCTCGGGGCCCGCGGCAACCGCCTCATCCTTGTCCTGATAGACCTTGAGGAAGGTCTCCTTGCCGGCGATCGCCGGGATCAGCACGTTGAACGCGCCGGTCCGCTGCCAGGGCTGGCCGCCGATTGCGAGCGGCACCTTGCCGGCCTTTTCGAGCGCGGGCGCCGCCGCGACGAACTCGTCCCAGTTGGTCGGAACCGGCACGCCGGCATCCGCGAACGCCTTGTGCGAGAGCCACAGCCACTGCCAGGAGTGGATGTTGATCGGCACGCAGTAGATCTTGCCGTCGACCGTGCAGCCGTCGAGCAGGCTGACCGGGCGGACGAAGTTCTTCCAGCCTTCCTTCTCGGCGAGTTCGGTGAAATCGCGCATCAGGCCGGCCTGGACCAGCTCCTCGGCCTGGCGGCCGTGGTTGAACTGCGTCGCGGCCATCGGGTCGCCGCCGGTGATGCGGCTGATGAAGACCGGACGGGCCGTATTGCCGCCGCCGGCGATGGCGCCGTCGACCCATTTATTGCCGGTGGCGTCGAACGCCTTGGCGAATTCCGCGACCGCCGCGGCTTCGCCGCCGGACGTCCACCAGTGCGTCACCTCGAGATCGGTTGCCTGCGAAACGCTTGCACAGGCAAGCAGAGTCGAGGCAGCAATCGCTGCCTTGAAAGTGTTCATTGCTTCCTCCCGTTGGCCCGGCGCTCCAGCGACGAGCTGATTATCACGACGCCGATCTTTCCTCCCGGCATCTAATCGATTAATTTCGCGCTCACACGCATGGCAATCGATTACATTTATTTTGTTCTCCGAAAAAATGATTGTCAAGCCGAATCCGGCGCGGATCGGATACAAAGCACGCCGACAGGGGACCGAGGCAAAGTGACGACCGCATTTCCGACCATCCAGGACGTCGCGCGCGCGGCGCAGGTTTCGACCGCGACGGTGAGCCGGGCGCTATCGTTTCCGGAGCGGGTGTCGGAGACGACCCGGATGCGGGTTTTCGATGCCGTCGAGCAGACCGGCTATTCGGTCAACCAGACGGCGCGCAACCTGCGCCGCAAGACGACGGGCGCAATCGTCGTCCTGGTTCCCAACATCGGAAATCCGTTCTTCTCGCGCATACTGGCCGGCATCGAATCGGCCGCCTCGCAGGCCGGCTACACCGTGCTGATCTGCGATACGCTGCAGCCGCGGGCGGGCGAGGACATGCTGCTCGAATACATGCGCAACAATCGCGCCGACGGCCTGATCATCCTCGACGGCTCGCTGCCGTCGCGGCTGTTCGAAAGCGGAGCTCAGGGCCGGCGCCGGCCGCCGACGGTGTTCGCCTGCGAATGGCGCGAGGCCACCGGGCTGCCCTCCGTCCGTTTCGACAATGTCGGCGGCGCGAGGCTCGCGGTCGGCCACCTGGCCGCGCTCGGACATGAGCAGATCGGCCATGTTCTCGGACCGCCGGGCAATGTGCTGACCGAGGCGCGCCGGGCGGGCTATCTGACGGCCATGAGCGAACGCGGGCTGGCCGTGCGCAGCGAGTGGATCCTAAACGGAGATTTCTCGCTCGACGCCGGAGTGCTGGCCGCGCGACGGTGGCTGGCCCTGCCCGCTCGGCCGACAGCCATGTTCCTGGCGAATGACGAGATGGCCTGCGGCTTTATCTCGGAGCTTCACCGCAGCGGCGTCGAGGTGCCGCGGGACGTCTCCGTGGTCGGCTTCGACGACATCGATATCGCCGAGCGCTTCATCCCGACGCTGACGACGATCCGCCAGCCGCGCACCGAGATCGGCGTGGCGGCGTTCGCCGAACTGCACGCCTGCATCCAGGACCGCGAGAAGGGCATGCCGCGGACCGGAGAAGTGCGCCTGCTTCCGGCCGAACTGATCGTGCGCGAAAGCACGAAGGCGCTGAAGCGCTGATTAGGCCCTACCGGCCCACGGGCCGTGGTGGGCGCCGTCGGCATCGATGCGCTCGAAGCCGTGCGCGCCGAAAAAGTCGCGCTGCGCCTGGATGAGATTGGCCGTGCCGCGACCCTGGCGGTAGCCGTCGAAATAGGCCAGCGCGGACGACAGGGCCGGAAGCGGCAGACCGTGCACGGCGGCGACCGCCACGGCCTGGCGCAGCGAAGGCTGCGCTTCCGTCATCATGGCGACGAAGCCTGGCGCGAGGAGCAGATTGGCGACGTCGCGGTCGCCTTCGAAGGCGGACGCGATGGTGTCGAGGAACTGCGAGCGGATGATGCAGCCGGCCCGCCAGATGCGGGCGATGGTGGCCATCGGCAGATCCCAGCCGAACTCCCTGGAGGCAGCCGCCATGACGGCGAACCCCTGCGCGTAGGCGGCCACCTTGCCGGCGAAGAGCGCCAGTTCCAGATGCCAGATGAGGTCAGGGGCATCGGCCGGGTCCAGCCTCGGCAGCGTCAGCGGATAGGCGCGCTCGGCCGTCTGGCGCTCGGACCTCATCGCCGACAGGCTGCGCGCCGCCACCGCCGCCTCGATCCCGGTGGCCGGCACGCCCATCATCTGCGCCTCGATCACCGCCCAGCGGCCGGTACCCTTCTGGCCGGCGCTGTCGAGGATGATGTCGACCACCGGATGCCCGGTCGCCGCATCGCCCGCGGCCAGCACTGAAGCCGTGATCTCGATCAGGTAGGAATTGAGCCGGCCCTTGTTCCAGTCGGCGAAGACCGCGCCGATCTCGGCCGCCTGCATGCCAAGCCCGTCGCGCAGCACACCGTAGACTTCGGCGATCATCTGCATGTCGGCATATTCGATACCGTTGTGGACGGTCTTGACGAAGTGACCCGCGCCATCCGGTCCGAGCCAGGCGGAACACGGCTCGCCCTGATAGCGCGCGGCGATGTCGGTCAGCACATCCTCGACCCGGGCAAAGGATTGCTGCGTGCCGCCGGCCATGATGGACGGACCGTGGCGCGCGCCCTCCTCGCCGCCCGAGACGCCGATGCCGAGATATTCGAGGCCGGAGCCTTTCAGTTCGTCGAAACGGCGCAGCGTGTCGCGGAAATTGGCGTTGCCCGCATCGATGATGATGTCG
>JAUYMV010000391.1 GCA_030698645.1 Mesorhizobium sp. | reverse complement strand
ATACGGACGGTTCACGATCCCGACGAGACCGGCCGCTATCTGGTCTGCCGCGCGGCGGAGGTGGGACGATGAGGATGACGATGACATTGACGCTGGACGGGTTGGTGCGCGCGCTGCGCGGGCAGGCGCACGGTCTGGCGGATCGGATCGAGGCGGGCTACCGTCCGGCCGGCAGGCCGCGTGTGCGCAAGGCGGCTGCGAGACAGACCGGCAGGCAGGCCAAGAGGATGAATCGACATGACGTCGCCGGCCGTTGAACTGCAGAAGGCGATCCACGCGACGCTGTCGGCCGACGCCGCGCTGAGCGCGCGGCTGGGCGGCGCGCAGAAGATCTTCGACGCGGCGCCGAACGCGGCGGCGTTTCCCTA
Organism: Mesorhizobium sp.; assembly: GCA_030698645.1. Lineage (GTDB taxonomy): Bacteria > Pseudomonadota > Alphaproteobacteria > Rhizobiales > Rhizobiaceae > Mesorhizobium_A. Next base: position 13,462 of record JAUYMV010000391.1, on the reverse strand, counting down.
TGTCAGCTTCGGCCGCACGAACGCCTATGACTGGAGCACCGGCACCGAGAAGGGCACCGAGCAGCTCTTCACCGTGCATGTCTGGTCGAAGGCCAAGGGCAAGACCGAGGCGCTGGAAATCATGGAGCAGATCCGCTGGCTGCTCGAAGGCGCGGACCTCGCGCTCGACGGACACCGGCTGGTCAACCTGACCTTCGAATTCGCCGAGGCGCGCTATGACGACGACCTGGCGGTGCACCACGGGCTGCTGCGGTTCCGGGCGGTGACCGAACCGGTGTGAGGGGGGGCTTGCAAGCCGGGCAGAGGCGCGATATGTATCTCCAAAGTAGATACAACCGATGCGCCTGTTCGGAGAAATCGGATGATTGGCAGTGTCGCCCGGTGGGGCAACAGCCTCGCACTTCGCATTCCCAGCGCCTTCGCGCGCGAGTTGCAGGTGCAGGAAGGCGGTTCCGTGGATATCTCCATCGTGGACGGCGCGCTTCTGGTGCGCCCGGTCGACGACGCGCATGTCTACGATCTGGATGTGCTTCTGAGCGGCGTCACCGACGAGAACAGGCATCATGAGCTCGCATCCGGCAATGCGGTCGGCAACGAGTTCTAGGCGTGCCGTACTGCCCGCAACAGTATGACGTGATCCGCATCCGGTTCGATCCTCAGGCGGGTCGGGAACAGGCGGAGACGCGGCCGGCCTTCGTGCTGTCGCCGTTCAAATACAATTCCATCACCCGGCTATGCGTGCTGTGCCCGATCACCAATCAGGTGAAGGGGTACCCCTTCGAGGTTGCCGTTCCGGCAGGGCAGAAAACCACAGGCGTGGTACTCTCCGACCAGATCAAGAGCTTCGACTGGACGGCGAGGAACGCGGAGTTCGTCGAGCACCGGCCGGACCTTGCGCCGGAGGTAACGGGCAAGATCAGGGCGTTGCTCGCGCTCTGACGGCACTGCCCACGGACCCGCCGGCCATCAAGCTCCAGCTTGATAACCGAAGTCGAAAATCAAATCGCAGGTTGAGATCGCGGGTTCAAAATCAAGCGCTGGCTTGATTTCTTGTTCGCGGCTGCCTGCAGCCGGCGGGTCCGACCGGACACGATGCGCGCATGGTCGTCCAAAGACGGGTGGCCGAGACCACCGATCGGCGCCGATGCGGCTCTGGCGCGCAATTTTGAACTCAACACACACAAGGAGACCTCGCATGGTCGCGCAGAAGGGCAAGGACCTTCTCCTGAAGCTGGATGCCGACGGGGAGGGGAGTTTCGTGACGGTCGCGGGTCTGAGGACCAAGCGGCTCGCCTTCAACAGCGAAACCGTCGACGTGACGGATTCGGACTCGGCCGGACGCTGGCGCGAGCTCCTGGCCGGCTCCGGCGTGCAGCGGGCCGCGGTCAGCGGCGCCGGGATCTTCAAGGACCAGGCGTCGGACGCGGCGATCCGCGCGCGCTTCTTTGCCGGCACCATCGGCGACTGGCAGTTCGTCGTGCCGGATTTCGGCACGGTCGCGGGCGCGTTCCAGGTGACGTCGCTCGAATATACCGGCGCGCATGATGGCGAGGTGACCTTCGAGATCGCACTCGAATCGGCGGGTCCCGTCGGCTTCGAGGCGGCGTGATGAGCGCCAACCGGCATCGCGGCGAGATTGTCGCGGAATTCGACGGCAAGCCGTACCGGCTCTGCTTGACGCTCGGCGCGCTGGCCGAACTGGAGACGGCGTTCGCCGCCGACGACCTCGGCGCCCTGGTGGCGCGCTTTGCCGGCGGAAAACTGTCGGCCGGCGACATGACGAAGATCCTCGGCGCCGGACTGCGCGGCGCGGGCCATGCGATCTCCGACGACGAGGTGCGCCAGCTGCGCTGCGCGGACGGCGCCGCGGGCTTTGCCCGGACGGTCGCCGACCTGTTGACCACCACCTTCGGCGCGGCCGGAACAGCGACCACGCCGGGCCCTTGAACGCCGCAGCCGGCCCGCCGCGCGCCTTCCCGTGGGAGGCGGCGATGACGATCGGACTTGGCCTGCTGCGGCTCGCGCCCGCCCAATTCTGGTCGATGACGCCACGCGAATTCGAACATGCGACGCGCGCGCTCTTCGGTGCGCCGATGCAGGCGCCCGACCGCCAAGCCTTTGACGAACTGATGCAGCGGTTCCCGGACCGCGGAGGACACTGACGATGGCCGAGAAAGTCTCCGTCCAGATCGAGGCGGATATCAAGCCGTTCGCCGACGCGCTCGACGATCTGAAAAGCCTGTCGCAGAGTTTTGGCGCGCAGCTGACAGGCGCGCTGAAAAGCGCGGTGATCGGCGGCAAGGAACTCGACGACGTGCTGCGCCGGCTGGCGCTGAACCTCGCCGGCATGGCGCTGAACCAGGGGCTGGCGCCGCTGCAATCGCTCGCCGGATCGCTGTTCAGCAGCCTGTTGAGCGGGCTTTCGCGCCTGCTGCCGTTCGAGAAGGGCGGCGTGCCGGGGCGTGTCACGCCGTTCGCAGCGGGCGGGGTCGTCGCGGCGCCGACCTATTTTTCGGCCGGCAGGGATGTCGGGCTGATGGGCGAGGCCGGCGCCGAGGCGATCCTACCGCTGCAACGCACCGCCGACGGCCGGCTCGGCGTCGCCGCGTCCGGCGGCGGCGCGGGCACCAGCATCGTCTTCAACGTGACGACGCCCGACGCCGCCTCGTTCAGGAAATCCGAGGCGCAGATCGCCGGCATGCTCGCGCGGGCGGTCAGCCGCGGCGCCCGGACGCTGTAGCCGCGCATCCATAGCCGACCACCCAAAGCCGACCGGAGGACCGGGCGATGCCTGAACTTGCCGCCTTTCACGATTTGGTGTTTCCGATCGCGGTGTCGTTCGGCGCGACCGGCGGGCCGGAACGGCGCAACGAGATCGTGCAGATGCTGTCGGGGCGCGAGACGCGCAACCAGCGCTTCGCCCGTTCCAGGCGGCGCTACGACGCCGGCACGGGCCTGCGCTCGACCGACGATCTCTATGACGTGCTGGCCTTCTTCGAGGCCAGGCGCGGCACGCTGCACGGATTCCGCTTTCGCGATCCGTTCGACATGAAATCGTGCCGGCCGGAGGCGGCGCCCGCCGCCGGCGACCAGCCGATCGGCACCGGCGACGGGGCCAATGCCGAGTTCCAGCTTTGCAAGACCTATGGCGAAGGCGGCGACGCCTATGTCCGGCCGGTGACCAAGCCGGTGGCGGGCTCGGTGCGCGTCGCGGTCGCGGGCGTCGAGAAGGCGGAAGGCGAAGACTTCGCCGTCGATGCGCTGACCGGCATCGTGACGTTTGCGCCGGGCAGCATCCCGGCGGAGGGAGAGGCCGTGACGGCGGGCTTCGCCTTCCACGTGCCGGTGCGCTTCGACACCGAGCGCATCGAGGCGAGCCTGGCATCGTTCCGGGCCGGGCAGATCCCCGCCATTCCCCTGATCGAGGTTCTGGCGTGAGCGACTATCCGGAGGAGTTTCTCGCCCATCTCGGCCGCGAGGTGACGACGCTCTGCCATTGCTGGCGCGTGACGCGACAGGACGGCGTGGTGCTGGGCTTCACCGACCATGATCTGGAACTGGTCGTGGCGGGGGATGCCTTCGAGCCGCAGACCGGCTTCACGGCGAGCGAGGCGCGCGATTCGCTGGGCCTGGCGGCCGACATGTCGGATGTCGCGGGCGCGCTGTCGTCCGACCGGATCAGCGAGGCCGACATCGCCGCCGGGCGCTATGACGGCTCGACGGTCGAGACGCTGCTGGTCAACTGGCGGGAGCCGGCGCAGCACGCGCTCCTGCGCAGCGCGACGATCGGCAAGATCGTGCGTCGCGACGGCAGTTTCAGCGTCGAGCTGGAAAGCCTGGAGGCGAAGCTCGACCAGGTGAGCGGCCGGCATTTTCGCAAGGGCTGCGACGCGGAACTGGGCGACGCGCGCTGCGGGTTCAGCCTCGCGACGCCGGGATTTTCGGCCTCGGGCACGGTCAATGCGATCGAGACGCCGGACGGGTTTGCCGAGTCGGGGCTCGCCGGTTTTGCCGATGGCTGGTTTTCGAACGGCATGCTGACCTGGACGAGCGGCGCGTCGAGCGGGCGGCGCGAGCGGATCGCGGGCCATCGGCTGCGCGATGGCGAGGCGACGCTGACGCTGTGGCGCGGCGCGCCGGCGGCGCTGTCGCCGGGCGATGCGTTCACACTGGTCGCCGGCTGCGACAAGAGCTTCGCCACCTGCAAGGCGAAGTTTAACAACGCGCTGAACTTCCAGGGCTTTCCGCACATGCCGGGCAACGATGCCGCCTATGGCTATGTGAGCGAGGGGCAGAAGCTCGACGGCGGGCCGATCGTGCCATGACGGGAACCGACGATGCGCAACGAATAGCCGACGCGGTGGTCGCCGAGGCGGTGTCGTGGATCGGAACGCCGTATCGCCACCAGGGCGCGCTGAAAGGCGTCGGCTGCGACTGCCTGGGGCTGGTGCGCGGCGTCTGGCAGGCGATCTACGGGCGCGCGGCCGAGCGGCCGGGGCACTATGCGCCGGACTGGGCGGAAGCCGGCGGCGGCGATCCGCTGCTCGACGCGGCGCGGCGGCATCTCCTCGAACGCGCGGACGGCGCGATCATGCCCGGCGACGTGGTACTGTTTCGCTGGCGGCCGCACCTGCCGGCAAAGCACTGCGGCATCGCCTGCGCGGGCGGCCGCTTCATCCATGCCTATCAGGGCCATGCCGTGCTGGCCTCGCCGCTGGCGCCGCAATGGCGCCGCCGCATCGCCGGCGTCTTCGCCTTTCCCGAACGCTGAGATCTTCAATGGCGACACTCATCCTGCAGGCTGCCGGCGCCTTCCTCGGCGGCTTTCTCGGGCCGGTCGGCGCGGCGATCGGCACCGCGGCCGGCTCGATGGCCGGCTACATGATCGACCGCGCGCTGATCACATCGACGCAGCACCAGGAAGGCCCGCGGCTGCAGGCGATGCGGCCGTTCACCGCCGAGGACGGCGCGCCCGTTCCGCGCGTCTACGGCACGGCGCGGCTCGGCGGCACGCTGATCTGGGCGACCCGCTTCGAGGAGAGCCGGCAGTCGAAGCGGCAGGGCTTCAAGGGCGCCAAGACGACGACCTATACCTATTTCGCCAACGCGGCGTTCGGCCTGTGCGAGGGACCGGTCGCCGGGATCAGGCGGGTCTGGGCGGACGGCCGCGAGATCGACCTGACGCTGGTCGACATCCGCCTGCATCAGGGCCGAGCCGACCAGGCGCCCGACCCGCTCGTCGAGGCGAAACAGGGCGCCGGCAATACGCCCGCCTATCGCGGCACGGCCTATGTCGTGATCGACCGCTTTCCGCTCGACGACTATGGCAACCGCCTGCCGCAGTTCCAGTTCGAGGTGCTGCGGCCGGTTGGCGATTTCGCGGCGCGGCTGCGGGCGGTGACGCTGATTCCGGGCGCGACCGAATACGGCCTCGCGGCTGGGCTGGTGTCGAACACGCTCGGACGCGGCGACAGCCAGATGGTCAACCGCCACGTGCTGCATGCGGCGAGCGACCTCGACGCCTCGCTCGACGAACTGCAGGCGCTCTGCCCGAACCTCAGGCATGTCGCGCTGGTGGTGACCTGGTTCGGCGACGATCTCCGCGCCGGCCACTGCCGCATCCGGCCGATGCTGGCCTCGGCCGCTGGCCCTGATCTTTCGAGCGCCTGGCGTGTCTCGGGCCTGACCCGCGACAGCGCGCAAGCGGTGTCGGAACACGAGGGATCGCCCGCCTATGGCGGCACGCCGTCGGACGATACGGTCGTGGCCGCGATCGCCGCGCTCAAGCAGCGCGGCTGGAACGTCACGCTCTATCCCTTCGTCATGATGGACGTTCCGGCCGACAACGAACTGCCCGATCCCTATGGCGGCGGGGCGCAGGCGGCCTATCCGTGGCGCGGCCGGATCACCTGCCATCCGGGGCCCGGACAGCCGGGAACGGCGGACCGGACCGGGGTCGCGCGCGACCAGGTCGAGGCGCTCTGCGGGGCGGCGGCGGCCGGCGATTTCACGCCGGCGGGCGGCACGGTCGATTTTGCCGGCGCCGCCGACGACTGGGGCTACCGGCGCATGGTGCTGCACTACGCGCATCTGGCCGAGCTTGCCGGCGGCGTGGAGGGTTTCCTGATCGGCTCGGAACTGCGCGGGCTGACGACGCTGCGCGACGGGGCGGATGCGTTTCCCTTCGTCGAGCAGCTGATGCTACTGGCAAGCGACGTGCGCGGCATCGTCGGCGGTGGGACACGGCTGACCTATGGGGCGGACTGGAGCGAGTATTTCGGCTATCAGCCGCCGGACGGCAGCGGCGACGTGTTCTTCCACCTCGACCCGCTCTGGGCGCATGACGAGATCGACGCGGTGGGCATCGACAACTACCTGCCGCTGTCGGACTGGCGCGATGCGGACTATGGCGGCGGCAATCCGGACGGATTTGCCTCTCCCTATGATAGCGATGGCCTGCGCCGCGCGATCGACTCGGGCGAGGGGTTCGACTGGTACTATCCCGACGAGGACGCGCGCGCGAACCGGGCGCGCGCGCCGATCAGCGACGGGCTGGCCGGCAAGCCGTGGGTGTTTCGCCCCAAGGACATCAGGGCCTGGTGGTCGTCGCCGCATTTCGAGCGCAGCGGCGGGGCCGAGGCGGCGACGCCGACGGCCTGGGCGCCGCAGTCGAAGCCGGTCTGGTTCACCGAACTCGGCTGCGCTGCGGTGGACAAGGGGCCGAACCAGCCGAACGTGTTTCCCGATCCGAAATCGGCCGAGAGCGCATTGCCCTATTTCTCCGACGGCGGCCGTTCGGACCTGGCGCAGCGGCGCTTTCTGACAGCGCATCTCGACCATTGGGACCCGGCCAGCGTCAGCTTCGACGGGGAGGCCAACCCGATTTCGGCGGTCTATGGCGGCCGCATGATCGATGCGGAGCGCATCTATGTCTGGACCTGGGACGCGCGGCCCTTTCCGGCCTTCCCGCTCGACACCGGGGCGTGGGCGGACGGTTTGAACTGGCTGACCGGCCACTGGCTGAACGGGAGGCTGGGCGGCGTTTCGGCCGGCGACCTGATCGGCGCCATCCTTGCCGACCACGGCCTGGGCGACGTCCTTGACGAGGATGGCGTCAGCCACATCGACGGCTTCCTGCATGGCTATGTCATCGACCAGCCGGGCTCCGCGCGGCAGGCGCTGGAGCCGCTGATCGCGTTGTTCGGGCTGGCGGCGACCGGCGACGGCGGCAGGCTCGCCTTCCGCAGCGAAGGCGCCGTCAGCGGGACGGCGCATGAGATCGCCGACATGGTCGTGCCGTCCGACGCGACGGCCATGCTGGAAATCGTGCGCACGCCGGATCGCGACCTGCCGGCCGAGGCAATGCTGAGCTTTCGCGACCCGATGGCGGACTACCAGCAGGCGTCGGCGCGCAGCGTGCATGCCGGAACGTCGGGGCAGGCGCAGGCCGGCCTCGGTTTTCCCGGCACCCTGGAGCCGGCGCAGGCCGAGGCGTTGCTCGGCGGCTGGATGCGGCGCACATGGCAGGGGCGCGAAACCGTCCGCTTCGCCGTCGCCGGATCGGACCGCGCGCCGTCACCCGGCCGGCTGATCGGCCTGCCGGGGCAAGCAGGCGAATTCATCGTCACCAAGGTCGAGGAAGGCCTGTCGCGCAGCGTCGAGGCGCGGCGCATCGCGCGGCTGGCCCCGTTCGCCGACCGCGCCCGGCTTCCCGTCGGAGCCTTGCCTCCCTCGACGTTCGCCGGAAAACCGTTCGCGCTGTTTCTCGACCTGCCGCTGGCCGGCGACCGCGCGCCGCACGAGCAGTTTCGCGTCGCGGTCTTCGCCGCGCCCTGGAAGACCCAGCAGGTGCTCGCCGCGCCCGGCTTCAGCGGCTTCGAGCCGCGCGCGACCATCGTCCAGCCGGCGACGGTCGGCCAGCTCACGAGTGCGCTTGGCGCCGGCTTCGAGGGACGCATCGACCGGGCGGGCGCGATCGAAGTGCATCTCGACCATGGCGAACTGGCGAGCGTCGACACGCCGCGGATGCTGAACGGCGCCAATGCCGCGGCGATCCGCTCCGGCATGGGCGCCTGGGAGTTTTTCCAGTTCGCAAGCGCCGAGGAGATCGCGCCGTCGATCTGGCGGCTGACGCAACTGCTGCGCGGGCAGCTGGGCACGATCGACGCCGCGCGGGCAGGGGCCGCCATCGGGGCCGACTTCGTGCTCCTCGACGACGCCGTGCAGCCGGCCGGCTTGCGCGCCAGCGAGGCGGGCCTGACCCTGAACTGGCGCGCCGGGCCGGCCGGTCACGATCTCTCGGCGCTGCATTTTATCAGCGCCACGGAAACCGGCGGCCTGCGCGCGCTCGCGCCGCTCAGCCCCGCGCATCTTCGCGCCGCCTGGCAGGCCGACGGCGCGCTGGCGCTCGGCTGGATCCGGCGTGGTCGGATCGACGCCGACAGCTGGCTCGGCCCGGACATCCCGCTCGGCGAGGAAAGCGAGGCCTATCGCGTGACGGTGGCGACGACGGCGGGCGCCGTGCTGCGCGAGGCGACCGTCACAACGCCGGGCTGGACCTATGGCGCGGCGACGATCGCCGCCGACTTTCCGGTTCTTCCGGCCGGTTTCGACATCGCCGTCCGGCAGATCGGCGCCGCCGGCGACGGCATCGCCGCGACGATCCGCGTCGCGACGGGCTGAGGTCGGCCCGCCCGGCCGGCGGCAAGGGCCGGCGACCGGCTCATCGCACCAAGCGGGACGACCAAGCGAAACGACCAACGAACGACCAAGCGAAACGACCAACCAAACGAAAGGACATTGTCATGAACGGCACCAAACCCTGGTATCTCTCGCGCACCATCCTCGCCTCGATCATCACCATCGCCACCGCCGGCGCCGGCATCGTCGGCGTCCCGGTCGGCGCCATCGACAACGGCGCGCTCACCGACACGCTGCTGCAGGCCATCACCGCCGTATCCGGCCTGGTCGCGATCTTCGGGCGGCTTTCGGCGAAGGACAGGATTGGGTGAGGGGGGCGGGGAGCGGCCCGAAACCGAAATCGCGATGACGGACGCGGGATTCGCGTCCGCCACCGCAAATTTCCCGTGTTCATTCCGCGTTCAGCCGGTGTAGGCTAGACGGGCGTCATGAAACAGTTCCGATCCATAGCCTCCCTGGCGATCGCCGCGCTCGCAGCCGTCATGGGCGTCACGGGCGCTGGCGCCGGCGTGCCGGTCGCGCCGTCGCCGCAGCCGGACACCATCATCACCGTGCAGGGCAATTGCAGCGCCATCGGCCAGCAGGTCGCGGCGGAGCAGGGCGGCCGCGTCGGCCGCGCCACGTTGCAGACGCGCGGCGGCCAGCAGGTCTGCGTCATCGTGGTGGTCATCGACGGCAAGGATGGCGAGCGCGGACGCCGCATCGAGGTGGTCGTCCCGGCGAACTGAGGCACGGCCCCTTGAACACCACCCTTCCGACATCGCGGCCCCGCCATCGCGGCTCGACCCCGACATTGCGGCGCGGCGAAAATCGGTCATTATCGGCGTCCCTGAAACCACATGCGTCCCTGAAACCACATCCAAAGGCCTGACATGCGGATACTCGTCGTCGAGGATGACAAGGACCTCAACCGCCAGATCACCGATGCGCTGGGCGATGCCGGCTATGTCGTCGACCGCGCCTTCGATGGCGAGGAGGGGCATTTCCTCGGCGACACCGAGCCCTATGACGCGGTCGTGCTCGACATCGGCCTGCCGCAGATGGACGGCATCTCCGTCGTCGAGAAATGGCGCCGCGACGGCCGCAAGATGCCGGTGCTGATGCTGACGGCGCGCGACCGCTGGAGCGACAAGGTGTCGGGCATCGACGCCGGCGCCGACGACTACGTGACGAAGCCCTTCCACATCGAGGAAGTGCTGGCGCGGGTGCGCGCGCTGATCCGCCGCGCCGCCGGACACGCCTCGTCGGAACTCACCTGCGGGCCGCTTCGGCTCGACACCAAGGCGTCGAAGGCCGACGTCAACGGCAAGCCGCTGAAGCTGACCTCGCACGAATTCCGCCTGCTCGCCTATCTGATGCACCATTCCGGCGACGTCGTCTCGCGCACGGAACTGGTCGAACATCTCTACGACCAGGATTTCGACCGCGATTCCAACACGATCGAGGTTTTTGTCGGCCGCCTGCGCAAGAAGATGGGGATCGACCTGATCGAGACGGTGCGCGGCATGGGCTATCGCATGCGCGAGCCAGATGCCTGACGCGACCATAGCGCCGCTCGTCGCCGAGAACGGCGCCCGCTGGGCAAGACTGCTGCCGCGCTCGCTGGCGGCCCGCGTCATCACCTTTTCCACGATCTGGGCGATCGTCGCGCTGGTGGTCATCGCCACCGTCGTCTCGTCGCTGTTTCGCGAGGCCAGCGAACGCGGCTTCGACAGCCTGCTGTCGGCCAATCTGTTCAACCTCATCGCCTCGGTCGGTGCCTCGCCGGACGGCCAGCTGACCGGCAATCCCGAGCTTGGCGATCCGCGCTACGCGGCGGCGAATTCCGGCTGGTACTGGACGGTCGAGCCGGCGGCGGCGGGACTGAGCGGGGAACTGCGCTCGCTGTCCATGCTGGCGCCGGTCAAGTCTCCCGCGGTTGGCTCCGTGCCGTTCGACGCACGCTTCCAGCGCCGCTATCTGGCCAGCGGGCCGGACGACCAGAACCTCGCCGTGCTCGAGGCGGAGATCGTGCTCGGCGAGCCGACCCAGGTCGCGCGCTTTCGCGTCATGGGCAATCTCGACGACCTCGACGCCGAGATCTGGGCCTTCAACCGGCAACTCTATCTCTATCTGCTGCTGTTCGGCCTCGGCATGATCGCCATCAACGCGGTCGCCATCCTGCTCGGCCTGCGCCCGCTCGGCCGCGTGCGCGAGGCGCTGTCCAAGGTGCGCCAGGGCACCGCGCAGCGTCTCGACGGCATCTTCCCGGCCGAGATCGAGCCGCTCGCCAACGAGACCAACGCCCTGATCGAGAACAACCGCCGCATCCTCGAGCGCTCGCGCACCCAGGTCGGCAATCTGGCGCATTCGCTGAAGACGCCGCTCGCCGTGCTGATCAACGAGGGCCGCGCCATCGGCGGCGCCAAGGGCCGCCTCATCGACGAGCAGGCGGCGGCGATGAAGCAGCAGCTCGACCATTACCTGCAACGCGCCCGCATCGCCGCGCAGCGCGAAAGCGTGGTGTTTCGCACGCCCGTCGCCCCGGTGCTGCAGCGCATGGTGCGCGTCATGGCCAAGCTCAATCCCGAGATCGACGTGTCGCTCATGACGCCGACGGCCGAGGTCATCTTTGCCGGCGAGCGCGAGGATCTCGAGGAAATCGCCGGCAATCTCATCGAGAACGCCGTCAAATGGGGCAAGCGCAAGGTCAAGGTGTCGCTCGCCGTGTCGCACGAGGCCGGCGCGCCGGCCGACGGCGAGGTCTTCATCCTGACGGTCGAGGACGACGGACCGGGCATTCCCGAGGAAAAGGCGCGCGAGGCGCTGAAACGCGGCCGGCGGCTGGACGAAACCAAGCCCGGCACCGGCCTCGGCCTGTCGATCGTCTCCGACCTCGTCGCCGAATATGACGGCACGCTTCGGCTCGACCGCTCGACGCTCGGCGGACTGCGGGCGGCCGTGCAGCTGCGCAGGGCGCCATGACGCCGCAACATAGTTCGGCCAAACATGTCCGCCATGTGGTATCCTGACTGACTCGGCACCCTTCAACCTTGCGATCGATCCATTGACCCGACTGAAACTGCAGACCCTATCGCTTGTCCTGCTCGCCACGCTTGGCGGCTGTGCGACCACCCCTGGCGCCTCCGGCGTGGTGGTCGGCGGCTTTGCCGGCCAGGCGCCGCCGCTGACGGGTGGCCGCGCCGGGCAGGCGATCATCCAGGCGATGGGCGGCGGCCTCGTCGGCGGAACCATTGGCGAGGGACTGAGCCAGGCCGAGAAGACGCGAGCGCTCGAGGCCGAGTACCGCGCGCTGGAGTATTCGCCGGTCGGCCAGCCGGTCGCCTGGGGCAGCAAGGCCTCGGGGCGCTACGGCGAGGTCGTCGCGGCCCAGCCCTATCGCGTCGGCTCGCAGGATTGCCGCCAGTACACGCACAGCGTCCATCTGACCGTCGAACCGAGGGTCGCGCGCGGCACCGCGTGCCGCAACAGCGACGGAACCTGGACGCCGCTGACCTGATTGCGGACGGCGCCAGCCGCCCACCGTCAAAACGCCGCATCCGCGGCTGTTGGCAGCGGCGGGTGGGCCGACTACATGGAGGGCCATGCTGTTCTGGATCGCCGCCGCCGCTATGACCGCCGTCGCCTGCCTGGCGATACTGGCGCCCATGCTGCGCCGGCAGACGGCAACGCCGGTCGGCACGCATGACGTCGAAGTCTACCGCGACCAGCTGAGCGAACTCGACCGCGACACCGCGCGCGGCCTGATCGCCGCCGGCGAGGCGGACCAGGCGCGCGCCGAGATCGCGCGCCGCCTGCTCAAGGCGAGCTCCGCCAGCGCCGCGCCGGTTCAGCCGGCGCAATCGGGCAGGGCGGTGCGCTACTCCGCCATGGTCGCGGTGCTCGCCGTGCCGCTGGTCAGCTGGGGCCTCTACGGCGCCATCGGCTCGCCCGACATGCCCGGCCAGCCGCTCGGCGAAAGGCTGGCGCGCAATCCGGCCGACAGCACCATCGACGAACTGATCGCGCGCGCCGAGCGGCATCTGGTCGAAAACCCCGACGATGCCCGCGGCTGGGACGTGCTCGGCCCGATCTACATGCGCCAGTCGCGCTTCGCGGAAGCCGCCAGCGCCTTTGGCAACGCCATCCGGCTGGCCGGATCGACGGCGCTGCGCCAGACCGGCCTCGGCGAGGCGCTGGCGTCGGCCGCCAACGGTCTCGTCACGGCGGATGCGCGGTCGGCCTTCGAACGCGCGCTCGGCCACGAGCCGGACAACGCCAAGGCCCGGTTCTTCCTGGCCACCGCGCTGGCGCAGGACGGCAGACTGGACGACGCCCGCAAGGGTTGGCAGGCGCTGAAGGAAAAGCTGGACGCCGGATCGCCCTGGCATGGCCCGGTCGATCAGGCGATCGCGGCGGTCGACCGGGAACTCGCTTCGCCGGGAACGGCGCAGGCGGCGCCCGGCCCGGCTGAGCCGGCCGCACCCGGTCCGCAGGCGGCCGACATCGCCGCGGCGCAGGACATGACGGCGACTGAGCGGACCGCAATGGTCGAGGGCATGGTGGCCAATCTCGACGCAAGGCTGCGCGACAATCCGGCCGACGTCGAAGGCTGGCGGCGGCTGATCCGCTCCTATGTCGTGCTGGGGCGCAACGACGACGCGCGCGCCGCGCTCGACCGCGCCGTGCTTGGCCTCGGCGCCGACGCCGAGGCGGTCAAGGGCGTCAGCGAATTTGCCGCCGGGCTCGGCATCAAGGCGGTGGAATGATGACACGCAAGCAG
>JAUYMV010000387.1 GCA_030698645.1 Mesorhizobium sp. | reverse complement strand
GTGGAGGATAGGCGTCGCGCCTGGCTCCCATCCTCCACCCCGGAACGGGGGGGAGGTGCCGAGCGAAGCGAGGCGGAGGGGGGGAATGCGTCATCGAAGTCCAGAAGCCGGCGCAAGCCCGGAACGACTGAACGCGCGCGCGCGCTCAGATGGGTCGAGAACGACGCTGAAGGATTGCTCTGGCTCGAACTGAAAGGTCGCAAGCTCGGCGGCTACCAGTTTACCCGCCAGTTTCCGATCGGCCCCTATTTCGCTGACTTCGCCTGCCGCAGACAGAAACTCGTCGTCGAGATAGACGGCAGCCAGCACGCCGGCAGCGATTACGACCGCCGCGGCGACGAATTCATGCGCCAGCATGGCTTTTCCATCCTTCGCTTCTGGAGCGCCGACGTCCTCAAACACCGCGCCTCTGTCTGCGAGACCATCCTCTCAGCACTCGACGGGCGGCTTGCCGAGAATGTCGTCGCGCCGGACCTGAGCTTCGTGTTCGCGCCGATGTCCATACGTCTACAAGGGGGAACCATCCAATGAACCTCCGCCCCATCAACGCGCCCGATGCGCCGCAGCCGGTCGGCGGCTATGCCCAGGCCATGGAAGTCACCGGCGCGACGCGCACGCTCTATGTCAGCGGCCAGATCCCGGCCGCGATCGACGGCGGCGTTCCGGACGATTTCGAAAGCCAGGCGCGGCTCTGCTGGGCCAACGTCGTGGCGCAGTTGCGCGCCGCCGGCATGAGTCTCGACAATCTGGTCAAGGTGACGATCTTCCTCTCCGACCGCAAATACATCGCGGACTATCGCAAGGTGCGCATGGAGGTGCTCGACGGGCGCACCATCGGCCTGACCACCATCATCACCGGCATCTTCGACGAAAAATGGCTGCTGGAGATCGAAGCCATCGCGGTTGCCTGATTCAATCCCTCAACATCCTGACTCGTTTTCCCAAACCACGGACCCAACTTCATGAAATCCCACGTTAAAGCGGTTGTCATCGGCGGCGGTGTCGTCGGTTGTTCGGTGCTCTACCATCTGGCCAAGGCGGGCTGGACCGACATCATGCTGATCGAGCGCTCGGAGCTGACGTCCGGCTCGTCCTGGCATGCGGCGGGCGGCTTCCACACGCTGAACGGCGATCCCAACGTCGCCAAGCTGCAGGCCTATACGGTGCAGCTCTACAAGGAGCTGGAGGAGATTTCCGGCCAGTCCTGCTCGCTGCACCTGACCGGCGGCGTCATGCTGGCCGATAGCCCCGAGCGGATGGATTTCCTGCGGCTGGCGCATGCCAAGGGCCGCTATCTCGGCATGGACACCGAGCTGATCACGCCTTCGGAAGCCAAGTCCATGTTTCCCTTCATGGACGAGAGCCATTTCGTGGGCGCCATGTGGGATCCGGTCGAGGGCCATCTCGACCCGTCCGGCACCACGATCGCCTATTCCAAGGCCGCGAAAAAGCTCGGCGCCGAGATCGTGCTGCGCAACCCGGTCAAGGAGCTGACGCAGGATGCCGACGGCATGTGGAACGTCGTCACCGAGCAGGGCACGGTGAAGGCCGAGCACGTCGTCAATTGCGGCGGCCTGTGGGCGCGCGAGATCGGCCGCATGGTCGGCGTGGAATTGCCGGTGCTGGCCATGGAGCACATGTATCTGTTGACCGAGCCGATGCCGGAGGTCGAGGCCTTCAACAAGGAGACCGGCCGCGAGATGGTCGGCGTGCTCGACTTCAAGGGCGAGATCTACACCCGCCAGGAGCGCAACGGCATCCTGCTCGGCACCTATGAAAAGGCCTGCAAACCATGGTCGCCGGTCAACACGCCGTGGGATTTCGGCCACGAACTGCTGGCGCCCGACCTCGACCGCATCGCGCCGTCGCTCGAACTCGGCTTCAGGCACTTCCCGGGCATCGCCAATGCGGGGATAAAGCAGGTCATCAACGGCCCCTTCACCTTCGCGCCCGACGGCAACCCGCTGGTCGGTCCGGTGCAGGGCCTGACCAATTTCTGGGTCGCCTGCGGCGTCATGGCGGGCTTTTCCCAGGGCGGGGGCGTCGGCCTGGCGTTGTCCAACTGGATGGTCGACGGCGATCCGGGCTTCGACGTCTGGGGTATGGACGTCGCGCGCTGGGGCGAATGGGCGAGCCTGCGCTACACCAATGCCAAGGTGCGCGAAAACTATTCCCGCCGCTTCTCGATCCGCTTCCCGAACGAGGAACTGCCCGCCGCCCGCCCGGCGCAGACGACGCCGCTCTACGACACGATGGTCGCGCGGAACGCCGTGATGGGAGACTCATGGGGTCTCGAAACTCCGCTCTGGTTCGCGCCGAAGGGCACGGAGCCGAAGGACATCGTCTCGTTCCGCCGCTCGAACGACTTTGTCCATGTCGGCAATGAGGTGCGCGCAACGCGGAAAAGCGTCGGCGTCACCGAGATCGCCAACTTCGCGAAATACGAGGTGGCGGGACCGGGCGCCGAGGATTTCCTCAACCGTCTGATGACCAACCGCATGCCGAAGAAGGGCCGCATCGTGCTGACGCCGATGCTGAACGAACTCGGCAAGCTGATCGGCGACTTCACCATCGCCAAGACGGGCGACGAAAAGTTCATGATCTGGGGCTCGTCGGCGGCGCAGAAATACCACATGCGCTGGTTCGAGACGCATCTGCCGAAGGACGGCTCGGTGCGCCTGCACCGCTTCGACCAGACCCTGGTCGGCCTGTCGATCGCCGGCCCGAACAGCCAGAAGCTCTTGGCGAAGCTGGTCGATGTCGACGTCTCGTCGAAGTCGTTCCGATTCATGGACTACCGCGACATGGCCGTCGGCGGCGCGCCCTGCATGGTCAACCGCATCACCTATACCGGCGACCTCGGCTACGAGATCTGGATGGCGCCCGCCTATGAGCGGCTCGTCTATGCCGAGATCAAGAAGGCTGGCGCGGAGTTCGGCATCGTCGATTTCGGCATGCGCGCGCTGCTTTCGATGCGGCTCGAAAAGAACTTCCCGACCTGGTTCCGCGAGCTCAGGCCGATCTACGGCGTCTTTGAGGGCGGCATGGACCGCTTCATCAAGCTCGAGAAGAACGACTTCATCGGCCGCGACGCCGCCGCCAAGGAACA
>JAUYMV010000380.1 GCA_030698645.1 Mesorhizobium sp. | reverse complement strand
GAAGGTGCAGATCATCGCGTCGCCGGCCTCCGGCGGCAGGTCCCTGTCGCAGCATTCGCAGTTCGGGCGCAGCTCCAGCACGGCGCTACCGGATCGGCTCATGCACGGTGACGAGCTTCGTCCCGTCCGGGAAGGTCGCCTCGACCTGGATGTCGTGGATCATCTCAGGCACGCCCTCCATCACCTGCGCCCGGGTGATGACATGCGCGCCGGCCGACATCAGGTCGGCGACCGAGCGTCCGTCGCGCGCGCCTTCGACGACGAAGTCGCTGATCAGCGCGATGGCTTCCGGATGGTTCAGCTTGACGCCGCGGTCGAGCCGCTTGCGCGCCACGATCGCGGCCATCGCGATCAAGAGCTTGTCCTTCTCCCTCGGCGTCAGATTCATGCCTCTCCCCGCACTACAGTGACCAGACTTTAGGCAGGCTTGCCCGCCCGTTGAGCAGTTCCAGAATTGGAACGAGGCGCTGCCGCAACTGGTAGCCGTCTTGTGCGAGAAGCCTCGCAAGAAGCTTGCCAGTCCCGCCCCGGTTCCCGCGCGATACGGACCATGCGCTCGCGGCGCCCGCCGCGCCGATCAGTCTGCGGACAGCGTCGAGATGCATCTCGGCGTCGGGAGCGATCAGCAGCACCGTCGCCATGGCCGTCGCGCCGCCCGCAACGGCGGCGGTTTCGAGCTTCGCCGCGACCTCGCCGGTGAAGGCAATGGCCTCGGCATGCACGAGCCGGCCCCCGCGTCGCACCCGCCAGGCATCCCGGTAGCGCGACGAGACGACCGTTTCGCCCATCGAACGGCGCCCGAACAGCGTCGCCTCGGCGATCAGCGCCGTGGCGTCCGCGTCGAGGTCGATGTCGAGCCGCCGGTCGAGCACGGAACGGTCGTAGAGGATGGTTTCCTGCGGCAGCCAGGCGAGCCGACCGCCGCTTCCGACCGAGATGCGCGTGCGCACCTCGGCGCCGCCATGCGACGACCGATAAATCTTCTCGCAGGCCTGGGTGGTGAACACCGCGGCCGACCCGGCGCCGATCGAGAACGTCCAGTCGAGCCGGTCGCCGCCGGTCATACCGCCCGCCGTGTTGATCAGCACGGCTTCGAGTGGTCCGGTAGTCTTTTCCGGAAGCCGGATCTTCGCCGCGCCCTGCTGGTAGAGTTCCCTGATGCGCGTACGGCCCTCGACCAGGCCGACAGCGAGCCTGCCCTCGCCCTTCACGCGCTGGGTTGCCAGCGGATGATCGATGCGCTCGAGCTTCAAGAGGGTGCGCCGGATGGGTTCATGCTTCAAAGGCTACGGTGCGTCTACCGAAGTCGCAACCCATTTGCCTTGTATGCGGCTACCGAGTGCCCAGATAGTGCGGACACGTTTCGCCAACCTTCCCCGGAGACCGCCCGATGTCCAGCCTGTCCGCATTTCCGATCGCCACGCGTTGGCCGGCGAAGAATCCCGATGTCCTGCAGCTCTATTCCTTCCCGACGCCCAACGGTGTGAAAGTATCGATCGCGCTGGAGGAAATCGGGCTTCCCTATGAGCCGCATCTGGTCGACATCCTGAACAACGAGACCTGGACCCCGGAATTTCTCTCGCTCAATCCGAACGGCAAGATCCCGGCGATCATCGATCCCGACGGTCCGGGCGGAAAGCCATTCGCGCTTTTCGAGTCCGGCGCGATCCTTCTCTATCTGGCCGACAAGACCGGCAAGCTCATCCCGTCGGATCCGGCGCTGCGCTACCAGACGATCCAGTGGGTGTTCTTCCAGATGGGCGGTATCGGACCGATGTTCGGCCAGATGGGCTACTTTCTGAAGTTCGCCGGCAAGGAGATCGAGGACAAGCGTCCGCTCGAGCGCTACGTCAACGAGTCGAAGCGGCTGCTCGGCGTACTGGAGACCCGGCTCGAGGGCCGGCAGTGGATCATGGGCGACGACTACACGATCGCCGATATCTCGATGATCGGCTGGGTGCGCGCGGTGACCGTGTTCTACGACGCGGGCGAGCACGTCGGCATGGCCGGCATGCCCAACGTCAGTTCCTGGCTCGAGCGCGCGCTTGCCCGTCCGGCCACCGTGAAGGGTCTCGATATCCCGGCGCGGCCCTGACCGCCTAAGTGCCGCTGAAAAGGCGCCCGAGCGCCTTTTCCAGCCGGCCCCGCTCGGTCGGATCGATTGCCGACGACAGGATGAAGCGGTTCATGAAGATGCGCGCCTCGGATACCGTCGCGACGCTGCCGCGGCGCAGGATCGTCAAAGTGGAGAGAAGCGCGGCGCCGTCGCAAGGCTCTGGCGAATAGGACCAGTAGTCGCCTTTTTCCCCGGCTTCCCTGGTCATGCCGCAGCGCTGCTCGGGCGGCGCATCCCGCCAGAACAGCGACAGGATGTCGGTCAGCGCCGACGGGTTGTTGGCGTAGTAGCTGTGCGCCAGCATGTCTTCGCCGATCGAGGTCATGTCGATCGAGTCGACTTCGGCGAGCCTGACGATGCCTTCGCCGCCCTGCCCGGCGCGCGGCGAGTCGCCATGGATCTGCCGCGACACGGCAAGCGCCCAGTCGCGGTTCGAGGCATAGAGGGTGATGCGGTTCGCCGCCGGGCGGATGGTGTGCATCATTTCGGCGAACAGGCCGGCGTCGAGATCGGGCGCCGTGAACAGGACCTGGTCGAAGGCGGCGGGTTCTCCCTTGTGGCGCAGCGCGAAGAGTTCCAGCGCGTCTGTCAGCGCCCGGTTGCCCATCGAATGGGCGATCAGGTGGATACGCGTCGCGCCGGACTTTGCCACGACGTCTTCGAGAAATTTGCTGAGCCGCCTGCCGCTGAGGTTCACCACCGCGGTATCGGCGATATAGCTCAGCACCGATGCCCGCGACGGCCAGGAGAACAGGATCGGCAGACCCTCGAAGTTCATGTCGTAGGCCATCTGCGCGGTGCGCATCGCGGCTTCGTGGAACGGCACGTTGAAACCGTGCACGAAGACGAAGGCCTCCTTTCCCTCGGTCCCGGCCATCTGTTCGCGCATCTCCGCGAACACCGCCTCGTCGGCCTGCGGCGTGACCTTTGCCAGCACGATGTGGCGCTGGGGGTCGGGTCGGAAGTCGAAGCTCCAGATCGACGGCGCCTCGATCTGCCCGGGCCGGTGGCCGAGCGGGATGCTGACCGTGGCCGTGCCAAGCTCGAGCTTGCCGCGCCTGCCGGTGTAGAAATCGACAGGGAGTTCGCTGCCGCTGCGCTCCCGATCGGTGGCGTAGTAGATCTTGACCTCCTTGTAGCCCTTGTCGGGGTCGCTGAGGTCGCGCGTGTCGACGCCGCTCGCCAGCTCCGCCTGCGCTTGCCGCAGGGCGGCATAGGCGTCGAGCGCATCGAGCGCGCGTTCCCCGACCGCATCGTCGGTTATCCTGTCGACAAGGGCCTCCAGCCGGCGGGCGATGGTTTCTGTTCCGTCGGACAGGTTGGCGGATCCGACGATGTCCAGCGCCCTGACATTGGCGTCGACGGCCAGGTCGACGGCGCCGGCCTTTTCGTATTCGATGGCGGCCTTGTCCCAGACCGGGATGAGTTCCGGCGCCTTGTCCTGCGCGCGCTCGGCGATCGCCCCGGCGAGCCTGGCATAGGCTTCGCCCGCCTCCAACGCGCGGCCGGCTTCCGAGAGCAGCGCGGCGCGGCGCGCCAGGATGTCCTCGACGACGGCCGGATCGGTTTCTCCCGCGAGCGCCACGTCGAGCGTCGCGAGCGCGGCATCGCGGTCGCCGCGCTGCAACGCGTCGTTGACCCGAATGTCGAGCAGGGGATCGAAAGCCAGGGCGGGTCCGGCGGCGCAGGCGAGAAACGCGGCGGCCAGCCCGATTGTCAGCCCGCGCGCGGAAGCGCAACCGAAACGCCGCGCCAGCCCAGTCATCTGCATGTCAGCCTAGCTCCACCCGCTACAAATCCGCCGAAATCTATCTCAACGCACCTGCATAACAAGCCGATGACCCAGGGTCACATGATTCCGCAATTGCGGAAACATTAGGGACGGCCGGGCAACCGGCTCCGGGTCGGGTTGGAGGCTCAGAAGGAGATCGACTTGAAGCGTTCCGTCTGCTGCTTCAGGGCGGTTTCGACCGGCAGCCGCTCCATCGAACTGGCGCCGTAGAAGCCATGGCAGTTCCGCGCCCGCTTCAGCACGTATTCGGCGTCGTCCGGCATCGCGATCGGCCCGCCATGGCACAGGACGATCACATCCGCCCGCACCGCCATGGCGGCCGCGGCGATGGCGTCGATCTCGACGATGCAGGAATCGAGCGTCTTCGAGGAGGTGGCGCCGATCGAGCCGCCCGTCGTGACGCCCATATGGGCGACGATGATGTCGGCGCCGGCCGCCGTCATGGCGCGCGCCTCGTCCGGATTGAACACATAGGGCGTGGTCAGCAGGTCGATCTTGTGCGCCTCGGCGATCATCTCGACTTCCAGGCCGTAGCCCATCCCGGTTTCCTCGAAGCTCTGCCGCATCGCGCCGTCGAACAATCCGACCGTCGGGAAGTTCTGCACACCGGAAAAGCCCATCGACTTCAGCTCGGCCAGGAACTGCGGCATGAGGATGAAGGGATCGGTTCCGTTGACGCCGGCCAGCACCGGCGTGTGCCGGACGACCGGCAGAACCTCGACGGCCATCTCCCTGACGATCTCGTTGGCATTGCCATAGGCGAGCAGACCCGCCGCCGAGCCGCGCCCGGCCATGCGGTAGCGGCCGGAATTGTAGATGATGATGAGGTCGATGCCGCCCGCCTCCTCGCCCTTGGCGGAGAGCCCGGTGCCGGCGCCGCCGCCGACGATCGGCACGCGCCGGCGCACCATGTCGTTCAGCCTGTCGAGAATTGTCTGGCGCGGGATGGCGGGCATGGCGGTCTCCTCAGTTGGCGATGTCGCGGAACGCCGCCACGGCGGCCGCCGCGAAGGCGGCGTCATTGATGTGCAGCGGCAGGCGGATCAGGCGGCGGCTTCCGCCAAAATTGCCGTGCCGCTCGATGGCGTCGAAGAGCGCTGCGTCTGCGATCGGGTCGAAGAAGGCGGCGCCCTCGATGTCGAGCGCCGAGACCCCTCTTTCGGGGATGAGGAATCGCACCGGTCCGTCGCATCCGGCGAGCTTGTCGCCGATCCACGCGCCGATCAGCGCGCATTCCTCGGGCGTGGTGCGCATCAGGGTGACGTTCGGATTGTGCTTGTGGAACAGCCGGCCGGCATAGCGCGCCGGGACCGTCTCCGGCGCCCAGAAGTTCACCATGTCGAGTGCGCCGACCGAGCCAACATAGGGCAGCCGGGTCTGCGCGACGACGTCCAGCCGGTCGGCGCCCGCCGGCAAGACGCCGCCGAGCAGCAGGTCGCAGACTTCCGTCGTGGTGATGTCGATCAGGCCGGCTAGCATGAAGCTGCCGGCGAGCTTCTCCATTGTCCTTCCGCCTGTCCCCGTGGCGTGAAAGACCAGGCAGTCGTAGTCGGCCTGCAGCACGTCCGTGATCTGTGTGACGCATTGGGTCGTGACGCCGAACATGGTGAGGCCGATGGCCGGCCGCGCGTCGGCCGCCTCGCCGGCGGAAGCCTGGTCGCGCGACATGGCGGCGATCGCCTGCGCGGCGTGGCCGAGCACGACGCGGCTGATCCGGTTCAACCCGGCCAGGTCCGTGATCGACGGCATCATGACGATGTCGGAGACCCCGACAAAGGCGCTGACGTCGCCGGACGCCAGCGTCGAGACCATGATCTTCGGAATGCCGATGGGCAGCTCGCGCATACCGGCCGTCACGATGGACGTGCCGCCGCCGCCGCCGATGCCGACGATGCCGGCAATGTCGTCGCGCGTGCGGATGAAGGCCGCGAAAGCCTCGCCCATCGCGGCGACGGCCCTGCCGCGCTCGCCCGATGCCAGCGCCTGCCGCGTTTCGGCGGAGCCGTGCGCCGCGATTTCCGTGGCATCTATCCCGGCCGTCGAACGATGCGCCGAGGTGCCGACATCGGCAATTACCACAGCGGCTCCGGCTTCGCCGATCCGTCGCGCGAGGTAGTCCAGCTCCGCGCCCTTGGTGTCCGCGGTGCCGACGACATAGATGCGTTTCATGCAGCCTCCCTCCGGCGGACGCGTTCGCATGCCTGGCCAGAAAGCCGTTGCGAATTTATGAGACACAGGTATCATATTGATATGGACGTCTCACTTCAACAGCGGAATTTCGACGGCGCCGAGGCGCGCGGGCCGCGCGCGCGCACCGGACGGCTGCTGCTCGAAACCGCGGTGAAGCTGATGCAGGGCGGCATCGCCCCGTCGGTCAGCCAGGTCGCCGAGACGGCCGGCGTGTCGCGCGCCACCGCCTACCGCTATTTCCCGAGTCAGGCCGCGCTCGTGCACGCGGTAGTCGACGAAGCCCTGGGTCCGATCCTCGACTGGTCGTCACCGTCGCGCGACGCCGAGGCTCGAATCGTCGATCTGCTCGACAGGTCGCTGCCGCGCATGAACGATTTCGAGGCGACGTTCCG
>JAUYMV010000378.1 GCA_030698645.1 Mesorhizobium sp. | reverse complement strand
CCGCGTGGAGCAGGCGAAGATCGCCCTGACCGCGGCGGATTTGACCCACATCGAGCTACCCCTGACCGGGGACAGGCTCGCCGTTGCCATCACGGCGCAGGATTTCGACGCGGCGATCGGCGGCGCGGTGCGGCGGATCGAGGAGACGGTTGTCCGGACGCTTGCCGATGCGGGGCTGGCGGCGGGGCGGATCGAGACGCTGTTTTTGACCGGCGGATCGACCGCCATCCCGCAGGTTCGCGCGGCGATCGTTGCGCTGTTTCCCTCGGCGAAAATCGTCGAGGGCGACGTGTTCGGCAGCGTGGGTCTCGGGCTGGCGCTCGATGCGGAGCGGAAGTTCCGCTGACGCGGCGGGATCTGGCGGCGCCTACAGCCAGATCCTGAGGAAGTGCAGGGCCGCCTGGCGCATCGCCGGCGTCTCCTCATGGCCGCAATCGTGGATTTCCATGCGCCAGGCGCTGGCCGCGCCCAGCTCGCCGTATAACGCGCGCATTGTGGCGTCGACGGTCGCAAGGCCATCCTCGGGCGTCAGCGGGTCGCGCCGGCCGTTCAGCGAGAGATGCGGGCGCGGGGCGGTCAGCGCGTTGATGCTCGACGTCGAGAACCGTTTCAGCAGGCCGGGGACGGAATAGTAGAGGCCGTGGCCGTCCAGTCCGCCGGAACGGATCGCGGTATGGAAATCGGTCATGCAGCAGAGGTCGACGCAGACTTTTGTGCGCGGGTCGAGCGCGGCGGACCACCAGGCCATCGATGCACCCATGGAGAGGCCAAGGATGGCGACACGTCGGGCGTCGATGTCGAGCGTATCGATCGCGAGGGTAAGGGCTGCGTGCGTGTCGCGCAGCATCATGCCCCAGACCGTGTCGCCTTCGAGCAGACGCGCTTTGGTAAAGGCATTCTCGCCTTCCGGCCTCTGGCGCTCCTCGAACAGCCAGGAATCGATGGCCAGCACGGCATATCCGGCATCGGTCAGCGCCTTGCCGTAGGGTTCGGGCTGCAAGGCAGGGCGGCCGGCGAGGAGTTCGGATTTGCCGAGGTCGTAGCGGTTGCCGTGGGCGTGGGCGTAAACCACCAGTGGCGGTCGTGCGACGTTTTCGGGACGCAGGAAGAGGGCAGGAACCGGCTCGGTGCCGTTGAGGTCGAGCACGAGGCGTTCGAGCGTCGTGCCCGCGAAGGGCGAAGCGAGCATTTCCCGCGCCACCAGCACCGGTCGGTTGGCCCGCGGGCCACCGCCGAGCAGCGACCAGAGATCGCGGCGCGCCGCTTCGATGTCGTCCGCCGGCTTCATTTCGATCCCTCCCGTTAGTTCCACTGAATAGCGCGGCCGCCGCGATTGGCAAAGGCGCGGCGCCTTCCTGTCAAAGTGTCGCGGCGCAAAACGGCAAGCGCCGTCGCAAACAGCGCACTTGACTTGGGGGCTTATTCGCTAGTGATACGCGTCGTGGCGCGGGCGTGGTTTGCCTGCCGCCGCCGATCATTCAGAGGCCGGAACCCATGCGCAGATACTCCGTATTCGCCATCGCCCGCGAGGCCATGCGCGGCCACAAGGGCTGGGACGAGCAGTGGTCGTCGCCCGAGCCTAGGCCAGAATACGACGTCATCATCGTCGGCGCCGGCGGGCACGGACTGGCGACCGCCTACTATCTCGCGAAGAACCACGGCATCACCAACATCGCGGTGCTCGAAAAAGGCTGGCTCGGCGGCGGCAACACCGGCCGCAACACCACCATCATCCGCTCGAACTATCTCTACGACGAGAGCGCCGGGATCTACGACCACGCGGTCAAGCTGTGGGACGGGCTCTCCCAGGACCTCAACTACAACGTCATGTACAGCCCGCGCGGCGTCATGATGCTGGCGCACAACGTGCACGACGTGCAGGTGCTGAAGCGGCATGTGCATGCCAACCGGCTGAACGGCATCGACAACGAGTGGATGACGCCCGAACAGGCGAAGGCGTTCTGCCCGCCGCTGAACATCGCCAAGGACGCGCGCTATCCGGTCGTCGGCGCGACGCTGCAGCGGCGCGGCGGCACGGCCAGGCACGACGCGGTCGCGTGGGGTTATGCGCGGGCGGCCTCGGCGCGCGGCGTGCACATCATCCAGAACTGCGAAGTGACGGGCGTGAAGCGGGCGGCGAACGGCGCGGTGATGGGCGTCGACACGACGAGGGGCTTCATCGGCGCGAAGAAGGTCGGCGTCGTGGCGGCGGGGCATTCGTCCGTCATCATGCAAATGGCGGACGTGCGCATGCCGCTCGAAAGCTATCCGCTGCAGGCGCTGGTGTCGGAGCCGGTCAAGCCGATCTTCCCCTGCGTGGTGATGTCGAACACGGTGCATGCCTACATCTCGCAGTCCGACAAGGGCGAGCTGGTGATCGGCGCGGGCACCGACCAGTACATCTCCTATTCCCAGACCGGCGGGCTGCATATTCTCACCCACACGCTGGACGCCATCTGCGAGATGTTCCCGATGTTCACCCGCATGAAGATGCTGCGCTCGTGGGGCGGCATCGTCGACGTGACGCCGGACCGGTCGCCGATCCTCGCCAAGACGCCGGTGCCGGGCCTCTACGTGAACTGCGGTTGGGGCACGGGCGGCTTCAAGGCGACGCCGGGGTCGGGGCATGTCTTCGCGCATACGATCGCCCATGACGAACCGCACAAGATCAACGCAGGCTACACGCTGGAGCGCTTCCGCACCGGCCGCCTGATCGACGAGGCGGCAGCCGCCGCCGTCGCGCACTAGTTCGGGAGAGAACCAGATGCTTCTCATCCGCTGCCCCTATTGCGAGGAAGAGCGCCCGGAGCTCGAGTTCCGCAACGCCGGCGAGGCGCATGTCGCGCGCTCGCCGGCGATCGCCGGCATCAGCGACGCCGACTTCGAGGCGTTCTTCTTCATCCGCTCCAATCCGAAGGGCGTGATCCATGAGCGCTGGCGGCACATCCACGGCTGCGGCCGGTTCTTCAATGCGCAGCGCGACAGCGTGACCGACAAGTTCTTCAAGACCTACAAGGCCGGCGAGAAGAAGCCGCCGCTGCCCAAGGCAGCGACCGCGCCTGTCGCATCGGCAGACGTCCGGCCGGCGGAACCGAGCGGCGAGCCACCAAGACGGCGCACGACGCCAAAGGGAGATGCCTGATGGCGACGGCGACGTATCGAATCGCGGGCGTCGGCCGCCTGAAGGGGGCCAAGCCGGTCCGCTTCAGCTTCGACGGCAAGTCCTACAAGGGGCTCGAGGGCGACACGCTCGCCTCGGCCTTGCTCGCCAATGGCATGCATCTGGTCGGCCGCTCGTTCAAGTATCACCGCCCGCGCGGCTTTCTCTCGGCGGGCGCTGAAGAGCCGAATGCGCTGGTCGGCGTGCACCGCGACGCAGCGCGCAAGACGCCGAATGTCAGGGCCACCGTGCAGGACCTCTATGACGGGCTGACCGCCGTGTCGCAGAACCGCTGGCCGTCGCTTTCCTTCGACGTCGGCGCGGTCAACGACATCGCCTCGCCGATGTTTTCGGCCGGATTCTACTACAAGACGTTCATGTGGCCGAAGGTGGCCTGGGCGAAGCTCTACGAGCCGGTGATCCGCGAATCCGCCGGCCTCGGCGTCTCGCCGGACCGGCCGGACACCGACCACTACGCCTCGCGCTTCGCGCATTGCGACGTGCTCGTCATCGGCGGCGGCGCGGCGGGGCTTTCGGCGGCGCTGGCGGCGGCGGAGACTGGCGCAAGCGTCATGCTCTGCGACGAGCAGGCGGGCCTCGGCGGCGCGCTGCGCTATGAGAGCGGGTCTACCATCGACGAACAGCCAGGCTTCGACTGGGCACAAGGCGCCGCGGGCCAGCTTGCCGGCATGCCGAACGTGCGTGTGCTGACCCGCACGACGGCCTTCGGCTATTATGCGCAGAACCTCGTCGGGCTGGTGGAGCGCGTCAGCGAGCACCTGTCGGCGCCCGAGGCCGACATGCCGCGCGAGCGGCTGTGGCAGGTGCGCGCGAAACGCGTCGTCATCGCGACTGGCGCCATCGAGCGGCACATGGTGTTCGACGGCAACGACCGGCCGGGGGTCATGCTGGCTTCGGCGGCGCGCATCTTCCTGAACCAGTATGGCGTCGCGGTCGGCCGCAATGTCGGCATCTACACGGCGAACGATTCCGCCTATGCCGCCGCGATCGACCTGAAGAAGGCGGGCGTCGGCATCGCGGCGATCATCGATCATCGCGACAATCCGACAGGGCCGATGGTGGACGAGGCGCGGGCGCTCGGAATAGAGATCCATGCCGGCCGCGCGGTGCTCAAGACGGGCGGGAAACTGCGCGTCTCGTCGATGACGATCCAGTCGAAGACCGGCGGGCCGCAGCGGGTGATCCCGATCGACGCGCTCCTGATGTCGGCCGGCTGGACGCCGTCGGTGCATCTGTTCTCGCAGTCGCGCGGCAAGGTGGCGTTCGATGAGCCGACCAAGCGGTTCCTGCCCGGCCAGTATGCGCAGGATTGCGTCTCTGTCGGCGCCTGCAACGGCACGGACGGCCTCGCGGACACGGTCAAGGAAGCGCTTGCGGCGGGCGCCAGGGCTGCGAAGGCGGCAGGCGCTGCCGGAACCTCGACGCTGAAGCTCAAGGCAGCGACGACGGAAGCCTGGAACGGCGGCATGGTCGGCGCGACGCCGGGCGCCGGGCCGGACACGACGGGCAAGGCCTTCGTCGATTTCCAGAACGACGTCACCGCCAAGGACATCCGCCTCGCGGTGCGCGAAGGCATGCGCTCGATCGAGCATGTCAAGCGCTTCACCACCAACGGCATGGCGACCGACCAGGGCAAGACGTCCAACATGCACGGCCTGGCGATCGCCGCCGAGACGCTCGGCAAGCCGATCCCGGAGGTCGGACTGACGACGTTCCGCGCGCCCTATACTCCGGTCACCTTCGGCGCGCTGGTCAGCCATTCGCGCGGAAAACTGTTCGATCCGACACGGCGGACGCCGTTCCACGCGCAGGAGGAAAGGCTCGGCGCGGTGTTCGAGGATGTCGGGCAGTGGAAACGCGCCTGGTACTATCCGCGCGCCGGCGAGAACATGCACAAGGCGGTCGACCGCGAATGCGTCACCGTGCGCAAGACGGCCGGCATCTTCGACGCCTCGACGCTGGGCAAGATCGAGGTCGTCGGGCCGGACGCGGCGAAATTCATGGAACTGCTCTACACCAACCCGTGGGAGAAGCTGGAGCCCGGCCGCTGCCGCTATGGCATCATGCTGCGCGAGGACGGCTTCATCTATGACGACGGCGTCGTCGGCCGGCTGGCGGCCGACCGTTTCCATGTCACCACCACGACGGGCGGCGCGGCGCGCGTCATGAACCACATGGAGGACTACCTCCAGACCGAATTCCCGCAGCTGAAGGTCTGGCTAACCTCGATCTCGGAACAGTGGGCGGTGATCGCGGTGCAGGGTCCGAACTCACGCCGGATCATCGAGCCGCTGGTCGGCGGCATCGACGTGTCAGACGCGGCCATGCCGCATATGTCGGTGCGCGAGGGGACAATCTGCGGCGTGCCGACGCGGCTGTTCCGCATGTCGTTCACCGGCGAGCGCGGCTTCGAGATCAACGTGCCGGCCGATCACGCGGCCATGGTGTGGGACGCGGTGTGGGAGGAGGGGCAGAAGCACGGCGCCTGCGCCTATGGCACCGAAGCGATGCACGTGCTG
>JAUYMV010000375.1 GCA_030698645.1 Mesorhizobium sp. | reverse complement strand
CGGCAATCGAAGCAAGGACGGCGATCGTCTCCGTCGGCGGGGTAGGGCTCAACGGCTGGACGGTGTTCTCGTCGACGATTTCGGGCGTGTCGACGGCGAGGATTTCCGGCAGGATTTCGCTTGCCGTTGTCGGGGCTGGGTGAGCCTCAACCGGCTGCGCGGCGGCTTCCTGCACAACCGGCACCACGGTATCCGGCCGCGCTTCGGCGAGCGTCTGCTCCGTCACCTGCTCGAGCGTCTCGGTGACGGCGGCTTCGGCGACCGTGGCGTCGCCGGCCTCGATGGTCTCCACAGGCTCCACCGCCGTCGCCTCGACGGTCTCGACCGGCTTTGCACTCGACAGCGGCACGATGGTCACCTGCGTCGCCGGATCGAGCTCGACCATGTCGCCTTGCCTGATCTGGTCCTCCGGCGCGTTGCCCTGCATCAGGATGCCGGAATTCTCGGCGCCGGCGATCTGCGCCAGGTCGCCGTCCTGCCGCGTCAGGACGAACGCGGCGACAGCCACATGGACGGCAATCGAAGCAAGGACGGCGATCGTCCATTTGCGCCGCGCAGGCGACGGATGGGCCGCCGCCGATCCGAGCGGGCGAAGGGGCAATTCGGCAAGCCGCGGGTCGGCCGTGGCGATCCAGTCGGGCTGTGCCCGCTCCTCAATGAAAGGCAACACGACGGCCTGAAACGCGTTGGGCGGGTCCAGCCGCGCCGCCCGGCGCGGCGCATGCGGTCGCATGGGTTGCCAGGCGAGGGGGAGGGCTGGAGCTTGCAGGGACACGCGCGCGTCCTAACGGCCGAACGTGACGCCGGAGGTCGATTGCGTGCGCAGGCTGCCCAGGCAGGCGGACCTGTCGGTGCCGGCGCCCTTGCAGTCCGTCGCGTCGTTGATCAGCACGCGGCCGATGTCGGCGCAGGCGCTGCCGGCGAGATCGAAGCGGCTGACCTTCGTCTTGCCCGCCGGCAGGTCCTTGAAATCGAGCACGGTCAGCCGGTCGACGACACCCGACCTGTTGAAAAGCGCCATCTCGAAGGCGGCGCGGTCGATTGGGGTGGAGAGCCCGTTGGTGACCACGAAGGTCAGCCTGCAGCCGCCCTTCGACGGCTGCAGGGCATTGAGGTCGAGTGCGAGGAACGGGTCCGGACCCGCGGTCTGGGCCCGGACCGCATTCCCCATGCCGGGCGACACTGCCATCATCGCGGTCAGAACGAGAGCCGATGTCACCCGCCGCATGTCACCACCCGAACTGCTTTGCGAGCGCGATCTTGAACGTGCGGCCCTTCGAGGCGTCGTTGATCAGGAACTCCTTGTACTGCTCGTCGAAGATGTTATCGACGCCGACATGCGCCTCCCAACCCTTGAACTGGCCGTCCTGCGGGGTCCAGCTGAGGAACACGTCATGCACGTTGAAGGAGGTCGCAAAGCGCGTCGAGGTGGCGTTCGGTGCAGGCAGAGGTCCGTCGGAATCGCGCGCCGGATCCTGCGGCCCGGCGACGAAGCGCGCCTTCCAGCCGAAGCGCAGATCATGCTGCGGAACTTTTGCGCCCAACGTCAGCGAGATCTCGTGCGGGGCAATCGTCTGGAGGTAGGCGCCGGTGCCGGTGTCCTTGCCGATGACATAGGAATAGGCCGCGTTGGCGAAGACATAATCCGCGTCATAGGCCGATTCCACCTCGAAGCCGTAGATCTCGGCGTTGTTGATGTTGACGAAGCCCGGCCGGTTGTTGAACCCCGCCGCGAACGGCGATGCGAGCACGATCAGGTCGGTCACGTCGTTGTGGAAGCCGGTGACCTTGATCTGGCCTGTGTCGCCGGCCTGGAAGAGGTCGAAGCCGGAAACAGCGAAGCCCGCCTCGATGTTGTTGGACTTCTCCTTGCGCAGGTCGAGGCTCGGCAGGAAGGTCGCCGAGGAGCTTGCCGTCGAGAAAACCTCGTCAAGCGTCGGGAAGCGTTCGGTGTGCGCCAGCGAGCCGAAGATGGCGAAGGTGTCGTTGAACTTGTAGTGCGCGGCGAGCTTCGGCGAGACCGCGGTGTCGGAACTGCCGAGCGCGGTCATCCCGGTTCCCGGGTCGATGACGTTGCCGTCGGGGGTGAGCCTGTGCCAGTCGAGCCGGACGCCCGGAATGAGCGTCAGGCGCTCGTCCCAGGTGAATTCGTTCTGGACGAAGACGCCGGTCTTCAGATCCGTGCCCTCGGGATGGAAGGTGACGGGGAAGGGGACGCCGGTGTTGAAGTAGGCGTCCGCCTGACGCGTCTGGAACGACGTCTGCGAGCCGATCGTCAGGAAGTTCTTCCAGTTGTCTCCCGCCCATTCCATCGTGTTCTGGGCGTTCAACTGCCACGTCTCGTAGGCA
The DNA here is from genome assembly GCA_030698645.1 of Mesorhizobium sp. GTDB lineage: Bacteria > Pseudomonadota > Alphaproteobacteria > Rhizobiales > Rhizobiaceae > Mesorhizobium_A. The sequence goes on along the minus strand of JAUYMV010000375.1, from coordinate 9,005 downwards.
TAGTCGGAGTCGCAGACGATCGCGAAGGAGCCGGCGCTGCAGGAGGCGCGAAGGTCGGCGTTGCGCTGCGAGTTGGACGTGTTCGAGTAGGAGGCCGAGACCTTCACGTCGAGCAAATTATTGTCGGTGAACGGGTTCTCATAGGCGGCAATCGCCGTCTGGTCGACCACGTGGCGGTCGATCAGGCCGAAGAAGGCGGCGGTGCTCGTCTGGGACAATTGCTGATCCTCGAGATCGGAGTCCCAGTGCTGGTACGACAGGCGCAGCGTGCCTTCGTCGCCGACCTTGAAGGTACCCTTGGCCAGGCCCGACCAGGCGCGGAAGTTCGATCCGATGATGACGGTGTCGTTGCCCGTCTTGTAGGCGTCCGCGAAACGGTAGTTGCCGGTCAGCAGGAATTCGGCGTTGTCGCCCATGCGCTGGGCGAGCACCGAGGAGAACAGGTAGCCGTTGCGATTGCTGTTGAAGTCCGCCTTCAGCCGCAGCGCGCCAGTGTCGCCTTCGGCGATGAAGTCGGACGCGTCCTTGGTGACGAAGTTGATGACGCCGCCAAGCGCGCCCGACCCGTAGAGGGTCGATGACGCCGGCCCGCGCAGCACCTCGACCTTCTTGTAGAGTTCCGGATCGGAAAAGAACGAGCCGAGGCGGTACTGCTCGTAGAATTTCTGCGCGCCGTCGACATTGACGATGATGCGTCCGCCGTCGCCGGTGTTTTCCGGCGCGCCGATGCCGCGGATGTTGAAGCTCTGGCCGAGCAGCCGGTCCGAACCGGTGACGTTGACGCCCGGGATGTCGCGGATGATTTCGCCGATCGTCGCCGGCTGGATCGTGTCGATGTCGGCCTGTTCGAGCACCGTCACCGCCTGCGGCGTGTCGATTGCCACCTTCGGCGCGCCGGCGCCGATGACGAGGCGCTGCAGGACCGTGGCGCGGTCCTTTTTGCCGACGGCGGCCTGCTCACCGGCCGCGACGTCTTCTCCATCGACGTCCTGAGCACGGAGCATCCCCGTTCCGCACGTCATCGCCAGCGACGTCCCGCATAGCAGAATCGCGAAATTTCGACCCAACAGCCCCATATCCCCAGCTCCCGCCAATTAAGGATCATGCTGGCTGGCGCTCGGCTTGCTCGCATATTTCATCGTTGTCCGTGCGCGATCAAACTTGACTCAATCACTCCGGTATTGCACTCACTATTAAACCTGATAATTGGTGTCAAGAAATCAAATCGCGATGTCGCCCAGCCAGATCGAGCGAGCCAGGGCATTTGGAAAGGCCACTGCCGTGACAGACCGCACAACGCTCGAGTTCGCCGATCGATCGCCGCGCCCTGCCGCATCCGCCGAGGCGAATGTGCGCCACGTCATTCCGTCGCGAACCGTCGACAGCGTCACGCTGTTTCGCGGCGAGCACGAGATCGGCATCGAACACCACGGCGCGCTCTATCGGCTGAAGATCACCCGCCAGGGCAAACTCATTCTCAACAAGTAGGGGCAGACATGACCACCACAGCCAAACCCGCGCCGGAAGCCATCCGCCGTTCGCGCGCCGAGAACCCGAAACTGCGCGAGCGCGATCTGGCGACGCAACTGGGCATCTCGGAAGCCGAATTCGTCGCGGCGTGGTGCGGCGAGGGGGTGCGCCGCATCGAACCGCGCGTCGATGAGTTCCTCACCGGCATGGAGGCGCTCGGCGAAGTCATGGCGCTGACGCGCAACGACAGCGCCGTGCACGAGAAGATCGGCGTCTACGACAAGGTGGTGACCGGTCCGCACGCCGCCATGGCGCTCGGCGAGAACATCGATCTGCGCATCTTCCCGAAGGTCTGGGCGCACGGCTTCGCGGTCGCCAGGGCCGACGAGTCCGGCGCCGTGAAGCGCAGCCTGCAGTTCTTCGACGACACCGGCGAGGCGGTCCACAAGGTACACCTGCGCGACGCCTCGAACGTCGATGCCTACGAGGCGCTGGTCTCCCGCCTGCTGGCCGCCGACCAGTCGCAGACGGTCGCGGTCAAGCAGGCGTCCGGGGTCGAGACGCTCGACACGCTGCCGGCCATCGACACCGGAGACCTGCGTCGGCGCTGGGGCGCGATGACCGACGTTCACCAGTTCATGGGCATCCTGCGCGATCTCAAGCTGTCGCGGCAGCAGGCGGTCAAGCTGGTCGGGCAGGACTATGCCTGGCCGGTCGACGCCGACGCCGTCACCGCGATGATGCGCCTCAGCGCCGACGAGGGCATTCCGATCATGTGCTTCGTGGGAAACCGCGGCTGCATCCAGATCCATTCCGGGCCGATCGCGGAGATCAAGCCGATGGGGCCCTGGATCAACGTGATGGACCCGACCTTCCACCTGCATCTGCGCGTCGACCACATCCGCGAAGTCTGGGCGGTTCGCAAGCCCGGCGCCGACGGCCATGTCACCTCGGTCGAAGCCTACGGCGCCGATGGCAAGCTGATCATCCAGTTCTTCGGCAAGCGCCACGAGGGCTCCGCCGAGCGGGAAGACTGGCGCTTCCTGGTCGAAAGCCTGCCGCGCCTGGCGCGCTCGCACGCAGCCTGAGGAGACCACCATGCACCGCTTCCCGTTTCATCCGCGCCTGCGCCGCGCCGGCATCTGCCTGGCGACGCTGGCGCTGACCATCGCGCCATTGGTGGCGCCGTCGCCGCGCGCGCTCTCGGCCGGCACGGAAGCAACTGTCCTCGCCGATGCGAGACGCGTCGTCGCGATTGGCGGATCGATCACCGAGATCGTCTATGCGCTCGGCGAAGAGAAACGCCTCGTCGCGCGCGATTCCACCAGCGTCTACCCACAAGAGGCCATGGCGCTGCCGGATGTCGGCTATATGCGCGCGCTGTCGCCCGAGGGCGTGCTGTCGGTGGCGCCGGATGCAATCCTGACGCTGGAGGGCAGCGGTCCGCCGGAAGCCATCGACGTGCTGCGGAAGGCCAGCATCCCGTTCGTCAGCGTGCCCGAGACATTCGACAAGGCCGGCATCCTGGAGAAGATCCGGGTCGTCGGCGACGCGCTCGGCGTGCCGGACAAGGCGGTGACGCTGACGGCGAAGGTCAAGGCCGACATCGATGCGGCAATCGCGTCGACCGCCGGCGTGCCCGAGCGGAAGCGCGTGCTCTTCATCCTGTCGATGAAGGACGGCAAGATCCTCGCCTCCGGTTCGGGCACGGCCGCCGACGGCATCATCGCCATGGCCGGCGGCGCGAACGTCGTCTCCGAGTTTCCGGGCTACAAGTCGCTCAGCGACGAGGCGGTCATCCTCGCCCGGCCCGACCTTATCCTGATGATGGATCGCGGCGGCGACCATTCGGCGGTGAACGCGGACATTCTGGCGCATCCGGCCCTGTCGCAGACGCCTGCGGCGGTCGCGGGAGCGATCCTGCGCATGGACGGCGCCTATCTGCTCGGCTTCGGTCCGCGCACGGCCGGCGCCGCGCGCGACCTCGCCAGGGCGCTCTACGGCGACAGCATCGTCAACTGAGCCGGAATGATGCTTGACCGATTGTCGACGTCCCCGCGCCCGACGCACGCGTCCGCCGGACCGGCGGGCGACCGCAGCGCCGGCGCCCGCAATGCCATCTTGCTATTCGCCCTCGGGTTGGCGGCGGCGTTCGTCTACAGCCTTGCCTCCGGCGCGTCCGACGCGTCGGCCCTGTCGGTCCTGGACGAGTTGCTGGGCTTCGGGCACGAAGGCGCGCTTTCGGCGCGCGACCGCATCATCGTGATCGACATCCGCCTGCCGCGCGCCGTTCTCGGCATCATGATCGGAGCGGCGCTGGCCGTTTCAGGCGCCGTCATGCAGGGCCTGTTCCGAAATCCGCTGGCCGATCCTGGCCTGGTCGGCGTGTCGGCCGGCGCGAGCCTCGGCGCGGTCAGCGTCATCGTGCTCGGGGGCACGGTGCTCGCGCCGTTCACGGCGCTGTTCGGCGGTCAGGCGCTGCCTTTCGCAGCCTTCGCTGGCGGCCTCGCCACGACGCTTGTCCTCTACCGCATCTCCACCCGCCAGGGCCGCACGTCGGTCGCCACCATGCTGCTCGCCGGCATCGCGCTCGGCGCCATGGCGATGGCCTTCACCGGGTTGCTGATCTTCATGGCCGACGACCGGCAACTGCGCGACCTGACCTTCTGGGGGCTCGGCTCGCTCGCGGGCGCGACGTGGACGAAGATACTCGCCGCCGGACCGATCATCGCCGCCGGCCTCGTCGCGGCGCCGTTCCTGGCGCGCGGCTTGAACGCGCTGTCGCTCGGCGAGGCGACCGCCAATCATCTCGGCATTCCGGTGCAGCGCCTGAAATACGTCGCCATCGTCTCGGTGGCCGCGTCGGTCGGCGCCTCGGTCGCGGTGTCGGGCGGCATCGGCTTCGTCGGCATCGTCGTGCCGCATCTGCTGCGGCTCCTGATCGGACCCGACAACCGCTATCTGCTGCCGGCCTCCGCCCTTCTCGGCGCGACGCTTCTGCTGCTGGCCGATTCCGTCGCTCGCACCGTCGTCGCGCCGGCCGAGCTTCCGATCGGCATCGTGACGGCCGCCGTCGGCGCGCCGTTCTTCCTATGGATATTGCTGCGCAAGCGCGGCGTCATCGACCTTTGAGGGGGCGTGCCATGATCGAAGCGCAGAACGTTTCCGTCAGTATCGGCCGCACGCCGATCGTCACCGATGTCAGCTTCACGGCGCGCCCGGGCGAGGTGACCGCCATCATCGGCCCGAACGGGTCGGGCAAGACGACGCTGATGAAGGCGCTGTCGGGCGAGCTCCCCTATGCCGGGGCCGTGCGCATCAACGGGCAGGAGCTGCGCGGGCAAAAGCTCTGGGAGATGGCGGCGCGGCGCGCCGTGCTGCCGCAGGCGACCACGCTGTCCTTTCCGTTCTCCGTGCGGGAAATCGTCAGGCTCGGGCTGACCAGCGGCCGGTCGGGTGTCGCCGGCGACGCGCTCGACCTGCTGCCCGACGCGGCGCTCGAACGCGTCGATCTGGCGGGATTCGCCGGGCGCTTCTACCAGGAACTGTCGGGCGGCGAACAGCAACGCGTGCAGCTCGCCCGCGTGCTCTGCCAGGTCTGGCGGCCGGTGCTGGAGGGAACCCCGCGCTATCTCTTCCTCGACGAGCCGGTATCCAGCCTCGACATCAAGCACCAGCTCATCATCATGAACATCGCCCGCGACTTCGCCAATGCCGGCGGCGGCGTCATCGCCATCCTGCACGACCTCAACCTGACCGCGATGTTTTCCGACAGGATCGTCATGATGCACCGCGGCAGGGCGGACGCGTTCGGCACGCCGTCCGACGTGCTCGACGACGCGCGGATCAGCCGCGTGTTCGACTGCAACCTGCGCGTCGGCGTCACGCCCACGGGCGGCGCGCCGTTCGTGCTGCCGCAATCGGCGACGCTTTAGAACCGCAACGATCTTTCGCGATGCCGGCTATATGCGACGATCGTCATTCCGGCCAAGCGGCGGCGGCCGCGCCGAGCCGGGACCTATTGATTGCATGTCGTGGGGCACGGCCGGGTTCCGGTTTGCTTCTTGGATGCAGCGACAATCGTTTCGAAAAGCCGGGCGAGGACCCGGCCGCGCTCGACGCGCGACAACCAATGGGTCCCGGGTCTCCCTCGCTTTGCTCAGTCGCCCGGGATGACGAACGCTGGTGTGGAATATTCTGGCAGCCGCCGCATCCTCGAACAAACACTCAGCCATTCAGGGTTTCGTAGAGATCCTTCCAGCCCGGGTTCATTCCCTCGATCAGTTCGAGCTTCCACTTGCGGCGCCAGCGCTTGATGCGCTTCTCATCGTCGATGGCGTCGCGGATATCGAAATAGTCACGGTACCAGACCAGCCGTTTGACGCCGTATTTCTTCGTGAAGCCGCCGGTGATTTCCTCGCGATGTTCCCAGATGCGTCCTGCAAGGTCGCTCGTCACGCCTGTATAGAGCGTGCCGTTCTTCTGCGACGCGAGAATATAGACATGCCCGGTCATGCCCAATTGGAGCAAATGAAAGCACGCGTCGCAAGAGCGCTGGTGGGGCGCGCTTGAACCAAGGTCGTCATCCCGGCCAAGCGGCGGCAGCCGCGCCGCGCCGGGACCCATTGATTGCATGTCGTGGGGCACGGCCGGGTTCCGGTTTGCTTCTTGGATGCGGCGACAATCGTTTCGAAAAGCCAAGCGAGGACCCGGCCGCGCTCGACGCGCGACAACCAATGGGTCCCGGGTCTCCCTCGCTTCGCTCCGTCGCCCGGGATGACCAGCGCGGGGATCTCCCATACCCCGTCCTTGTCACCAGCTGTCAGCAATCTTTGCCAGGCTTTATCCACGCCCCCTCCTACGCCAGCGATCATCTGTCCCGTGCGAACAGGAGGCAGGGCATGGACTGGGAGAGGCGGATGGAGATGACGGGAGACATGCTCGATCGCATCGTGGTGCTGCTGCTCGCCATCGCGGATCTCGCCGAACGCGCCGCCGGCGCCTCCGAAGCGCGGCGATGCCTGGTGCTGCGGATCCTCCGAACCGGCGAAGCGGTTGCGCGCGACTTCGTCCGCGCGCCTGACGCGGCGGGCTGGACCTGCGCGCCCGGCGCTTCGGTTCCGCGCGCCGGTCACGAACCCGAAGATGCCATGGCGCTTGCTCTGTCGCTGCGGACCCTTGCGCTCCTCCTGCGGAGCTTTTGCGCGAAAGCGCGCCGCCGCTCGTTTCCGGCGACGGGCAACGCCCGCGACGCGTATGGCGCGGCCTCCGTCGGCGGTCTCTGCCACACGATGGCCGAGCCGCTCGACACGTCGTAGGCCCGCCCCAGCGCGCAGCCCCGACGCGAACGTCATCCGGGAGCCCGAAGGGCATCCGGAATCCATTGACCTATGCCGGCTCAGTGCCGCAGCGGCGCCATGCGCAGGGGAAGACGATGCAGGAAAATCCCATCGACGCCGAACGCGAACGCGCGCCGCCGATGCCGCCCGGATGCCCTCCGGGATAGCGATCGCGCAATCAGTTCGCGGCGGCGATCTGGCGTTCCATGTCCTTGATGCCGAGCAACAGGCGCACGTCGGTGCGGTCCTTGACCAGGTCCTCGATCGTGTAGCTTTCGAGCACCTCGAAGAAAGCGCCGAGCGCCTTGCGCAGCGCCGCGTTGAGCGCGCAGGAATCGATCAGCGGGCAGTCGACTGCGTCGTTTTCGAAGCACTCGGCCATCGCGAAGCTTTCCTCGGTGACACGCACGACATCGAACAAGGTGATTTCCGCTGCCGCCCGGCCCAGTCTGACGCCGCCGTTGCGGCCGCGCACCGTCTCCACCAGCTTGGCTTCCACCAGCGGCTGCAGGATCTTGAACAGAAAGAGTTCCGACACCGAATAGGACGCCGCGATCTCCGGAATCCGCGACAGGCGACCGCTGTTGGCGGCGCAATACATGAGGATGCGGATGGCGTAGTTCGTCTGTCGCGTGAGGCGCATGAGGTGACTCTCGTGAATGCTCTGCGCGCTTTATATGCGCCCTATTCTGGAACTATTCCAGAGTGGAATCGGATTAAGATGAAAGTTTGGCTCCACTTTTTGGTCGATCGCTTCGCGCTTCCGGGGCGGGCCTTGCACGGGATGCGAAGTCCGTATCGGCACCGATAGGTCGCCGTTTTCGTGTCGCCCGGACCAGCTTGCCTTTCCCGCTCGACCTGCGATTAATTGGCCAAACGGCCGCAAGCGTCGTGCAGGGGAGAGACAGCCATGGCGCAGAAGAACGCGCTCCATCCGATTCCCAATCCGGCCGGAAAGCCGCTCGTCGGCAACATGCTGACGGTCGACAGCGACACGCCGCTGCAAAGCCTGATGCAACTGACGCGCGAGCATGGGCCGATCTTCTGGCTGAACATGATGGGCACGCCGCTGGTCGTCGTGTCCGGCGCCGCCTTGGTCGCGGAACTTTCCGACGAGACGCGCTTCGACAAGGCGGTGCGCGGGTCGCTGCGCCGCATCCGCGCGATCGGCGGCGACGGCCTTTTCACCAGCGACACGTCGGCGCCCAACTGGCACCGCGCGCACAACATTCTGCTTCCGACCTTCGCGCAGCGCGCCATGGCCAACTACCTGCCGCTCATGCAGGACATCGCCGGCCAGCTCTGCACGAAATGGGAGCGCCTCAACGCCGACGACGAGATCGACGTGGTGCACGACATGACCGCGCTGGCGCTCGACACGATCGGCATCTGCGGCTTCGGCTATCGCTTCAACTCGTTCTACCGGCGCGACTATCACCCCTTCATCGACGCGCTGACGCGGACGCTCGAAACCTGCATGGTGCAGCGCGGACTGCCCTTCGAGAAGGTCATCCTGACCCGCCGCCTGAACCAGATGAAGGACGACGTCCAGTTCATGAACGGGCTGGTCGACGACATCATCCGGGAACGCCGTCGCGGCGGCGGCGACCGGGCGCAGAACGATCTCTTGAACTTCATGCTGGCCGGCGTCGACAAGCAGACCGGCGAGAGCCTGTCCGACGAAAACATCCGCTACCAGATCAACACCTTCCTCATCGCCGGGCACGAGACGACGTCTGGCCTGCTCTCCTTCACGCTCTATTTCCTGCTCAACAATCCCGACGTGCTGGCGCGCGCCTATGAGGAGGTCGACCGCGTGTTCGGCAACGATCTCGCCATCCAGCCGACGATTTCGCAGGTCAACCAGCTCGGCTACATCCAGCAGATCCTCAACGAGGCGCTGCGGCTCTATCCGACGGCGCCGGCGATCGGGCTCTATCCCTACAAGGACGAAGTGATCGGCGGCCAGTACAAGCTCAAGGCCGGCACCTTCGTGACGCTGCTGACGCTGATGCTGCATCGCGACGAGACCGTCTGGGGGCCGGACGCGGAAAAATTCAATCCGGACAATTTTTCCCGCGAGGCGGAGGCGGCGCGCCCGGTCGACGCCTACAAGCCTTGGGGAAACGGCCAGCGCGCCTGCATCGGCCGTCAGTTCGCCATGCAGGAGGCGACGCTGGTGCTCGGCATGATCCT
>JAUYMV010000371.1 GCA_030698645.1 Mesorhizobium sp. | reverse complement strand
GAGGTGGCTTTTTCGCGGCGGATGTGCTGTTCGCGGGTCTGCAGCGCGAGGCGGTAGCCCGGCCGGCCCTTCGCATCGACCGACTGGCCGATGAGGCGGCCGGGCATCAGCCGGGTCAGCGGCTCGGACACCGCGCAATAGGCCGCATGCGGCCCGCCGAAGCCGATCGGCACGCCGAACCGCTGCATGGACCCTACCGCGATGTCGGCGCCCCAACTGGCCGGCGCCTCCAGCAGGGTGAGCGCGAGCGGGTCGGCGACCGCGATGACCAGGGCGCCGGCAGCCCTGGCGGCGGCGATCTCGGCGGCATAGTCGCCATAGACGCCGAACGTGTCCGGCCATGGCACGATCAGCGCCGCGGTCTGCGCGTCGACGTCGTCGCAGCCGATGGCGATGCCGAGCGGCCGCGCGCGCGTCTCGATCACATCCAGCGTCTGCGGATGCAGCGCGCCTGCGATCGTTATCTTGTGGCGCTTCTCGCGGTGATGCCGGTAGGCGATGCCGACGGCCTCCGCCGCCGCCGTGGCCTCATCGAGCAGCGAGGCGGAGGCGACGGGCAGGCCGGTCAGTTCCGCGATCAGCGTCTGGAAGTGGAACAGGAGTTCGAGCCGGCCCTGGCTGATTTCCGACTGATAGGGCGTGTAGGCGGTGTACCACGCCGGGTTTTCGAACAGGTTGCGCTGGATGACCGGTGGCGTGAGCGTGCCGTGATAGCCCTGTCCGATGAAGCTCTTGAGGACCTCGTTCCGCGACATCATCGCTGACAGCTCGGCGAGGGCCTCGGCTTCGCTTGCCGCCGCCGGCAGGTCGAGCGGCCGACCGAGACGGATCGATTTCGGCACCGCCAGGCTGATCAGCGTCTCGACGGAAACGACCCCGAGGGTCTTCAGCATGGCGCGCTCGTCGCGGGCGCGTGGGCCGATATGGCGGGAAGCGAAGTCGGTCATGGAAGATGATCCTCAGTCGATCGATGCGAGATAGGCGGTCTTGTCCATCAAGCCGGCGAGTTGGGTCGGGTCCGAAAGCGTCATCCTCCACAGCCAGCCGTCGCCCTCGGCGCCGGAATTGACCAGTGCGGGCTCGGCGCCGACCGTGTCGTTGACGGCGGTGACTTCGCCATCCACCGGGGCGTATACGTCGGATGCGGCCTTGACGGACTCGACGACGACTGCCGGATCGCCCTTGACGACGACGCGCCCGACCTCCGGCAGATCGACGAAGACGAGGTCGCCCAGCTGCTGCTGGGCGTGGTCGGTAATGCCGACGGTGGCGACATTGCCCTCGACGCGAATCCATTCATGGTCGGCAGTAAAATAAGTTGTCATCCGGATCATCCTTTGACGTAGCGGTGTGGGGTGAAGGGGAGGGAATGGATCGAGACCGGTACGCGGCTGCCGCGCACCTCGGCGAACAGTTTCGTGCCGGGAAGGGCGAGGGCGGCCGAGACATAGCCCATCGCAACGGGGGCGTTGACCGAGGGCCCGAAGCCGCCGGAGGTGACGCGGCCGGCCGGCTCGCCCGCCTCGCTGAAGAGCGGCGCGCCGCCGCGCACCGGCTGCCGGCCTTCCGGCGCGATGCCGACGCGCTTCTCCGACGCACCCGCATCGAGCTTCGCGCGCAACGCGTCGGCGCCGATGAAACCGCCGGTGGCGCGGACGGGTTTGGCAATGGCCCACATCAAGCCGGCTTCGACCGGATTAATGTCCGGCGTGATGTCCTGGCCATGCAGGCAAAGCCCCGCCTCGAGGCGCAGGCTGTCGCGCGCCGCGAGCCCGATCCACATGGCCGTTCCGTCGGCGAGCAATGAGTCGGCGAATGCCGCGGCTTCGCCCGGCGGCAGCGCGATCTCGAAGCCGTCCTCGCCGGTGTAGCCGGACCGCGTCATGAACCAGCCCGGCTTCGGCTCGATGCCGTGCATGAAGGTGAGGCCAGCGAAATCGACGCCGACCCCTGCGAGGATCGCTGCCGCCTCGGGACCCTGCAGGGCAAGAAAAACCCGGTCGAGCGGCGTTACCGTGCAGTCGAAGGCCGCGGCAATCTCCATGAGATGCGCTTCGTCGACGGCGGCGTTGCCGGCGTTCGCCACGATCATGAAGCGGTCGGCGCCGAGCCGGGTGACGATCAGGTCGTCGATGATGCCGGCCGCCTCGTTGAGGAAGAAGGTATATTTGGACTGCGAGACGGCAATCGCGGCGGCGTCGAGCGGGCACGCGCGGGCGATCATCGCGGCGGCGCCGGGGCCGGCGACGGCGAACAGCTTCATGTGCGAAATGTCGAAAAGGCCGGCTTTTTCCCGCGTGTGAAGGTGCTCCTTCATCACGCCGGGCGGATAGGTCAGCGGCATCGACCAGCCGGCAAAGCCGCCGAAGCGCGCGCCGGCGGCGACGTGGAGGTGTTCAAGTGGGAGTCGTTTCAAATCGCCCGCGTCGGTCATCGGATCTCCAGAGTCGCACGTCACCCGCCGCTCGCGCGGCCTGTTCGTGCCCCTCTGTCTGAAGCCTGAGAGACTTGCACAACCGGAACCCTGTCGGCTGCGCTTACACCTTCGGCGCGGGAAGAATCCCGACTTTCCAGAGTGTCTTGCCTGTCACGGTTCTTTTGCCTGAGAGATTTCGGGCGATTTCCCCTTCGGCGACAGCTTTCGCTGTTCTCTCCCGCAAACAGGTGGAGCCTTGCGGCCCCCGACGACTCGCAGGCTAGCCGATCAATCCCGCCGTGTCACCCGGCAGACGCATGAAGCGCTCGTTAACCATACGGTTTTGCGGTTTCTCAACGGAGTTCCGCTACGTTAACACCCGGATGCCGACGCGCCGTTCCGGCCGATCGCATGCCGCGAAGGGGAAGCGTGCGATGGGCGAACTGTTTGCGGCGGCACCGGTGGCCGGGCTTTCCTCGAAGGACCGCATCGACCCCGAGGACGTGCTGCTGCTCCGGCGCGACGTCTTTCGCGACGGCGTGGTGACGCGCGGCGAGGCGGAGGCTCTCCTGGCGCTCGATGCCAGCCGTTCCGAGAAATGCGCGGAGTGGCCGATCTTCCTCATCGAGGCGATCACCGACTTCATCGTCCACCAGGAGGCGCCCGCCGGCTACATTTCGGCCGACAACGCCGACTGGCTGATCGAGGCGATTTCGCGCGACGGCGTGGTGAATTCGCTGACCGAACTGGAACTCCTGATCCATGCGCTGGAAAAGGCGCGCTCGGCGCCGGAACACCTGTCCGCCTATGCGCTGTCCCAGGTCGCCCAGGCGGTGACCGACGGCAGCGGTCCGCTCGTCGAGGGCGGCAAGCTGACGCCCGGCCTCATCGAACGGGCCGAGGTCGAGCTTCTGCGCCGCATACTCTTCGCCTTCGGCGGCGACGGAAACAGCGCGATCACCCGCGCCGAGGCGGACGTGCTGTTTTCGATCAACGACCGCACGGTCGAGGAAATGAACGACCCGGCGTGGAGCGAACTGTTCGTCAAGGCGATCGGCAGCCACGTGCTTGCCGGCTCCGGCTACCAGGCGGCGAGCCGCCAAGAGGCATTGCGCCACGAGGCCCTGTTCGAGACGGCCGACGTCGATATCGGCGGCTTCTTCGGCCGGATGGTGTCGGGAGGCGTGAGCGGCATCCTGAAAGGCATCGCCGCGACCGACGGCCTGGAAAACGCCTGGGCGGAGCGCAACGCCGCGCGTGACCGCGAGTGGGCCGCGGCCGCGCATGTCAACGAAACGGAAGCCAGATGGCTCGCAGAGAAGATCGGCAGGGACCGGCTGATACATGAGAACGAGCGCGTGCTGCTCGCGTTCATCGGGCGCGAGGCCGCGTCGGTCCATCCAGAACTGAAACCGCTCATCGACAAGGTCGCCTAGCGGCTTTCGTCCCGGGCGGTCAGGACTGCAGGCGTTCGTCCGCCAGACGGCCGAGTTCGCGCTGCAGCCGTTCGATCATCTGGCCCGTTTCGGCATGCATGCGCAGCAGCTTTTCGTGTTGCGCGGCGATCGCCAGCAACGGATCCGGCCCGATATCGTCGACCGGCGCGTCGCCGACGCCGTGCAGCAGCCAGACCAGATTGACGCTGAGCACGCCGGCAAGCAGCGACAGGCGGTCGACGCCCGGCTCCGAGCGGTCGTTCTCCCACTCCTGGACCGTCTTCGGCGCGACACCGACGCGGCGAGCGACTAGGCCGATGCTCAGCCCCATCGCCTCGCGGGTTCGCGACAGTCGGCCGCCGAGCGTGTCGGCGTCCGGCGGCTGGTTGTGAATAGTCCTGATGACGGCCATGGCGCGCGTCGCTCCTGGGAATCTGCAGCTTCACTAGACCCGGTTATGCCGGCGGCTGGAGCGTCGTCAAGCGACGCTCATTGCGCCAGACGCGCCGCGTGCCACGCCAGATGGTCGTCCATGAAGGTGGAAATGAAGAAATAGGAGTGGTCGTAGCCCGGCTGCATGCGCAGCGTCAGCGGGATGCCGGCCGCTGTGCAGGCCTCTTCAAGCAGCCAGGGACGCAGTCCGTCGCGCAGGAAGCCGTCCGATTCGCCCTGGTCGACGAGGAATTCGGCAAAGCGCGCGCCATCCTCGATCAGCGCGCAGGCGTCATAGGCGCGCCAAGGCGCGGTGTCCGCGCCGAGGTATTTTTCGAACGCGTTCCTGGACCAGTCGGCGGTCATCGGACGAACGATCGGCGCGAAGGCCGAGCAGCTCTTGAAACGATCCGGGTGCTTCAATGCGATGGTCAGCGCGCCATGCCCGCCCATGGAATGGCCGAAGATGGACTGGCGCGACATGTCCGCCGGGAAATTGGCAGCGATCAGGGCCGGCAATTCCTCGGTGACATAGGACTGCATCCGGTAGTTCGCCGCATAGGGCGCCTCGGTCGCATCGAGATAGAAGCCGGCGCCGGAGCCGAACTGCCAGTTGTCCTTTTCGTCGGGCACACTATCGCCGCGCGGGCTGGTGTCGGGGCAGACCACGATCAGCCCGAGTTCGGCGGCCATGCGGCGGTACTCGCCCTTGTCCATGACGTTCTGGTGCGTGCAGGTCAGGCCGGACAGATACCAGACGACCGGGCAGGGGCCGTTCGCTGCCTGCGGCGGGACGAACACCGCGAAGGTCATGTCGCAGGCGCAGGCTTGCGACACGTGGGAGTAGACGCCCTGGACGCCGCCATGGGATTTCGAAGTCGAAAGTGTTTTCAAAGTGCTGGCTCGATCAGTTCGGTTTCGATGGAGAGGTCGCGCGCCATGGCCGCAAGGCGGCGGTCAGCGGTGGCGAGAGGCTCGCGTCGCTCGAGGGCGAGCGCGAGGTAGAGGCAGTCGTAGATCTTGTGCCTTTGTGTGACCGCTATCTTGGTCGCGACCGCAAGAAGCTCGCGGTCATCCCTCCAGTGAAAAATTGTGCCTTCGAGCATGCCGACCGCCTTGGTGGGCAAAGTATTGGGCAGCAGTCCTGCGCGCACATATTTAAGTAACGCATTTGTCAGCTCAATCCGAAGCAGGTTCGGCGCGGCCAAGGTCGCACGGCTGAGAAGGAGCCTCGCCGGGACGCTGGTCTGGATATCCGCGAACCAGGCCGTTGCGACGCTGGCGTCAATGATTGTCATCGAACGTCGGATCAAAAGGCCGCGCGTCGCGCTCGGCGATGTGCTCGGCCCAAAGTCGCCGCGCCGTCTCCATGTCGATGGGCTTCGCCGATTGCCTGATCTCGTCGATACGCCGGATCAACTCTTCGCGCGACGGCATGCCCTTTTCCGCGATCACCTCGCGCGCGAGCTGTTCGGCCGATTTGCCGTCAGCCTTCGCGCGCTGCTTGAAGCGTTCGAGCACGTCGTCGGGAATGTTTCGGATGACCATGCTGGCCATGACTTTGCCTCTTTTGATATCGCGATGATATCACCCGCTTCGACATCATTCAACCGGGCGCTCGGCGGCGCTCTTCAGCGCGCGGCGAACCGCCTGGTCCAGGGCGCCGAGGAAGGCCGAGCGGTCGCGCGGCGTGAACGATGCGTTGTAGCCCTTGCTCTCGCCCGTCTCGCGCAGATGCTGGCCGAGATTGCGCATGGCCACCGCCATGCCGATCGTGTCGGGCGTGAACGGGCGGCCGGTCGGGCCGAGCACATGCACGCCAAGCGGCACCAGGCGGGCCGCGAGCGGCACGTCCGCGGTGACCGCGACATCGTTGGCGCGCGCGTTCTCCACGATCCAGTCGTCCGCCGCGTCGGCGCCTTTCGACACCACCACGTTGCGGATCATCGGATCGCGCGACGGCCGCAGGCCGCCGTTCGACACGAAGGTGATGACGAGGCCATGCCGTTCGGCGACCCGGATCGCCTCGTCCTTGACCGGGCAGGCGTCGGCGTCGATCCAGATCGCGACGGGGGCGGGGGCGCCGGTCATCCCGGCAGGTGGCAGCGGACGAGGTCGACGCGATTGCCCTCGGCCCTTCCCAGGGTCAGCCGGTCCGGCGAGGGCAGCGACACCGTCAGCGTCTGGGTCTCGACCTCGCCCTCGACGACGCACTGCGCCGCGACGCTGGCCTTGCCATCCACCAGTGGCGTCTCCGCCATGTTGCAGACGCTCTCATGGCGGCGGATCGTCGTCGGCGTGATCACGGCGATCATCTCCAGCGGTTCCTGGTCGACCTTGCGGCAGTCGGACGCCTGACCGACCCACACGCCGACATAGGCCGGGCCGATGCCCGCCGCCGCCGCCTTCGCCGCCGCGCGGGTGTCGGTGCGCAAGGCGTCCGGCGCCGACAGCGTCGCCGCCGGATCGCCGGCCACGACCGGACGGTCGCTGTTGAATTCGTTGAGACGCTTTTCCAGCGCCTCCGTCGCGGTCCGGAAATCGTCCTGTGCGTTCCTGACGATCTCGTTGATCGAGGCGCCGAGCTTGTCGATGGTCGGCTGGGCGTCCTTCAGCGCCTGTCCGGCTGTCTCGATCGCCTTGTCGATCGCCGGCTGCGCGTCTTTCAGAGCCTGGTTCGCCGCGTCGCGCAGCTTGTCGAGCCCTTCCTTTGCCGTTTCGAGCGCCGGCTTTTCCGCCGGTGCGGGTTCCGCGGATGGCTGCTC
>JAUYMV010000356.1 GCA_030698645.1 Mesorhizobium sp. | reverse complement strand
GAGGCGGTGCTGGCCGCGCTCGGCCTGCCGCGCGGGTGGCAGAAGCGGCTCGCGCGGGCCTTCGGCTCGCCGGAGATGATCGCCGCGGCCTTGGCCGACCTCGCCAATCCGCCGGCCAGCGGCGTGCTCGCCGACCGCGTGGCGGCGCTGGCCGCGGCGGGAGACCGCGCGGCGCTCGCCGCCCATGTC
This sequence comes from Mesorhizobium sp., assembly GCA_030698645.1. GTDB lineage: Bacteria > Pseudomonadota > Alphaproteobacteria > Rhizobiales > Rhizobiaceae > Mesorhizobium_A. The sequence goes on along the minus strand of JAUYMV010000356.1, from coordinate 5,337 downwards.
GCCGCCGAGATGGACGTCGCCGGCCTGTCGCGCTCGGCCGGGCGAACGCCGGACGAGATCGCGCGCCGCCTGCTCGAGAAGACCGAACTGGCGCGCGTGCGCCTGCCCGAGGCGGCGCTGCGCGCGCTGCGCGGATTTCTCGCGATCCACGTGCCGCTGAACCAAGCAGTCGAAACGCTGGACAGCTTCGCCCGCGCGTCGGGCATCGACCTCGGCGCCGCCCTCGACACGTTCTCGGCCCGCGCCGCGGCGATGTCCGGGCACGGCCTGGAGCCGGACGCCATCAGCTACGACGCCGCCTTCGGCCGGCCGCTCGATTACTACACCGGCCTGGTCTTCGAGATCACCGCCGAGGGCAGCCCGCGCGTGCTCGCCGGCGGCGGGCGCTTCGACCGCCTGCTGACGCTGCTCGGCGCCGAAAAGCCGATCCCGGGCGTCGGGTTTTCGGTGTGGCTGGATCGCATCGAGGCGCTGAGGGAGACGCGGCCATGACCGTCACCCTCGCACTCCCCTCCAAGGGCCGCATGAAGGACGATGCGGTGGCACGGCTGGCCGATGCCGGCATCGTCGTCGTGCCGCCGTCGGACGCGCGGAAATATCATGCCCGGGTCGCGGGCCGCGACGATGTCGAGGTGATGTTCCTGTCGGCCTCCGAGATCGCGCGCGAGCTCAGCCTTGGGGGCGTCGATCTCGGCGTCACCGGCGAGGACCTGGTGCGCGAGACGGTGGCGCAATCCGACGAGCGCATGACCATCGAGGCGAGGCTCGGCTTCGGCCAGGCCGATGTGGTCGTCGCCGTCCCGGACGTCTGGTTCGACGTCTCGACCATGGCCGATCTCGACGACGTCGCCGCCGATTTCCGCCAGCGCCATGGCCGGCGCCTGCGCATCGCGACGAAATACTGGCGCCTGACGCAGCAGTTCTTCTCGCAGAAGCACGGCATCCAGGTCTACCGCATCGTCGAAAGCCTCGGCGCCACAGAAGGCGCGCCAGCGGCGGGCTCTGCCGACGTCATCGTCGACATCACCTCGACCGGCGCGACGCTCGCCGCCAATCATCTGCGCATTCTCGATGACGGAATCATCCTGCGCTCGCAGGCCTGCCTGGTGTCGTCGGTCAAGCGGCGCGGCGCGGCCGACATGGCGACGATCCGGGAGATCGCGGAGCGGTTGGGGTAAGACAGCGCTCCCATTGTGGGGGTAGTAGTCGGGGAACTCCAGTGGCGTGGTTTGCTGTTGCTCGCTTCGCTCGCGACCCCCACCCGACGCTTCGCGTCCTTCGCGGCCTCCCGTCATGCCACTGGCATGCCGGGTTCGCGTGCCGCGAACCAGCCGCTCAGCCCCACAGGGGGGAGGTAGGGCGTCGCGGCTATCCCACACTTGACGCTGTTGCTTCCAAACCTCCGCTGCTAATCTCCAGGCAACCGCGCCGCCAGAGCGCGATACGGGAGGTCGTCGATGAACATCGTTCCACAAAATGCCGCGCCGCATTCCCTCGCACCCATCGGTGGCTTGTCGCACGTGCGGGGCGACCGCTCGGCGCTGCTTCTCGACCTGACCATTCCGCAGCTTCTGGCCCGCGCGGTCGGGAATTTCGGTCCGCGCGAGGCGGCGGTCTTTCCGGCGCAGGGCAAGCGCTTCACCTGGGCGGAACTCGGCGACGCGGTGGACCGCTTCGCGGCCGGCCTGGCGAAGCTCGGCCTCGTCAAGGGCGAGCGCATCGGCATCTGGTCGCCGAACCGCTGGGAGTGGCTGGTGACCCAGTTCGCCACCGCGCGGATCGGCCTGATCCTGGTCAACATCAACCCCGCCTACCGGCTCTACGAGCTGGAATATTCACTGAACAAGGTCGGTTGCCGGGCGCTGATCCTGGCAGCCAGCTTCAAGACGTCGGATTATCTCGCCATGATCGCCGAACTCGCGCCGGAACTCGGCGCCTGCGCGCCGGGCAGGCTGAAGTCGGCACGCCTGCCGAACCTGACGACGGTGATCCGCATGGGCGACGAGGCCTCGGCTGGCATGTTCAATGTCGCCGAGATCATGGCGATGGCCGACCCCGCCGGCCTGGCGGGGCTCGACGCGATCACGGAATCGCTCGACCCCGACGACGCCATCAACATCCAGTTCACAAGCGGCACCACCGGCGCACCGAAAGGTGCGACGCTCACCCACCGCAACATCGTCAACAACGGCAATCTCGTCACCGCGACGATCGATTTCACCGAGAACGACCGGCTCTGCATTCCGGTGCCGTTCTACCACTGCTTCGGCATGGTGATGGGCACGCTCGGCTGCGTCTCGAAGGGCGCCGCCATGGTGTTTCCTTCGGAAGCCTTCGATCCCGGCGCGTGCCTGGCCAGCGTCCAGGCCGAGAAATGCACCGGCCTTTACGGCGTGCCGACGATGTTCGTCGCCATGCTCGATCACCCGGACTTCAGGAGCTTCGACCTGTCGTCGCTGCGCACCGGCATCATGGCTGGCTCGCCCTGCCCGGTCGAGGTGATGAAGCGCGTCGTGTCGCAGATGCATATGAGCCAGGTGACGATCGCCTATGGCATGACCGAGACGAGCCCGGTCTCGTTCCAGAGCCATACCGGCGACACGCTCGAGCGCCGCGTCTCCACCGTCGGCCGCGTGCATCCCCATGTCGAGGTCAAGATCGTCGACGAAACCGGCGCGACCGTGCCGGTCGGCGTGGCCGGCGAACTCTGCACGCGCGGCTACTCGGTGATGCGCGGCTACTGGGACGATCCGGAGAAGACGGCGGAGGCGATCGACGCCGATGGCTGGATGCACACCGGCGACCTCGCGACGATCGACGCCGAGGGCTACGGCAACATCGTCGGCCGCGTGAAGGACATGGTCATCCGCGGTGGCGAGAACGTCTATCCGCGCGAGGTCGAGGAGTTTCTCTACCGCCACCCCAAGATCCGCGAGGTCCAGGTTTTCGGCGTTCCCGATGCGAGATATGGCGAGGAACTCTGCGCCTGGGTCGTGCCGCTTCCCGGCGAACAGCCGACCGAGGACGAGATCCGGGAATTCTGCAGGGGCCAGATCGCCCATTACAAGATCCCGCGCTACGTGCGGCTGCGCGCCGAACTGCCGATGACGGTGACCGGCAAGGCGCAGAAGTTCCTCATGCGCGAGGCGATGGTCGAGGAACTGGGGCTGACGGTCGCAAAGACCGCCTAGGCGTTCTGCGCCGCGGGTGGGGTCGGTGCGCCGCGCCGCGCCATTACCTGGTCGACCGAAAGGCGGCCGCCGCCGAGCAGGGCGAGCGCGATCAGCCCTCCTGCCACTGCTATGTCCTTCAGCAGCATCTGCTGGTGCATGAAGGCCGCGGCTGTGTCGCCGCCCTGGCCATAATGGCCGATATAGGTCGCGAACAGGCAGAACGCCGCGAGCACCAGGCTCACCGGCCGCGTCAGATAGCCGGCAACCAGCAGCGCGCCCATCGCGACCTCGAACAGCCCGGTGCCGATCGCGACGAGCATCGGAACGGGCATGCCGAGTCCTTCGAAGTAGGCAGATGTGCCCGTGACGTTCACGAGCGCTCCGTAGCCGCTCGACAGGAACATCAGCGCGATCATGGCGCGTGCGACGAGCAATCCGGCATCGATCATCTCGGCCCCTCCCTCAAGGAAGGCGGCAGACTAGCGCCATTTCTACCGAAACGAAAACGCCCGGGCATTGCCCGGGCGCTTCTGGAAGAAAGGACGGAAAGGCTCAGGCGCCGCGGCGTGCGTCGAGCGAGTAGGCGCCGGCGCCGGCAACCGAAAGCGCCAGGAAGCCACCGGCGATGGTGACGTTCTTCATGAAGAACAGCATCTGCGCCATGTCGGCGAAGTTGGTGTGGAAGATGAGCGAGGTGACGATGCAGAAGGCGGCCATGAGATAGGCGGCGATCCGCGTCCTGAAGCCGATCAGGATGGCGATGCCGCCGAGGACCTCGAACAGGCCCGAGAGGACGGCGAGCGGGGTGGCGGCGGGCAGTCCGACCGAAGAGATGTAGCCGGCGGTACCCGCGATGTCGCCGAACTTCTGCAGGCCCGCCATGATGAACATGACGGACAGCAGGATGCGGGCGACGAGAAGCGTGACGTTGTTGTTCATGAAATAACTTTCGGGTTGAGGTCAGGTTTCGCGCGACCCTACAGCCTGACCGCGTCAGGCATAGCCCTTCACCCGCGAACGGATTGTTCACCTATTCACGTCGAAATTGCCGTCGATGCTCACAAAAAAGTGAACGATGGTCAGCCCGGGCGGATCATGTCCTCCGGCCGCACCAGGCGGTCGTAGTCGGCGGCGCTGACCAGACCGGTGGCGAGCGCCTCTTCGCGCAGCGTCGTGCCGTTCCTGTGCGCCGTCTTGGCGATCTTGGCCGCCGCGTCGTAGCCGATGGTTGGCGCCAGCGCCGTCACCAGCATCAGGGAGCGGTCGAGCGCCGCCTTGATATTGTCTTCCCGGGCGACGATGCCGACCACGCAATTGTCGGTGAAGGAGATGGCCGCGTCGGCCAAGAGCTGGACCGACTGGAGGAAATTGTAGGCCATCACCGGGTTGTAGACGTTGAGTTCGAAATGGCCCTGGCTGCCGGCGAAGGTGAGCGCGGCGTTGTTGCCGAACACCTGGACGCAGACCTGCGTCAGCGCCTCGGACTGCGTCGGGTTGACCTTGCCCGGCATGATCGAGGAGCCGGGCTCGTTCTCCGGCAGCGACAGTTCGCCCAAGCCCGAACGCGGGCCGGAGCCGAGGAAGCGGATATCGTTGGCGATCTTGAAGAGGGCCGCCGCCGCCGCGTTGATGGCGCCGTGCGAGAAGACCATGGCGTCGTGGGCTGCGAGCGCCTCGAACTTGTTCGGCGCGGTGACGAAGGGCAGGCCGGTGATGGCGGCGATGCGGGCGGCGACCTTGGTGTCGAAGCCGATCGGCGCGTTGAGCCCCGTGCCGACGGCGGTGCCGCCCTGCGCGAGTTCGTAGAGGCCGGGGAGCGTCAATTCGATGCGCCTGATCGACGAGGCGACCTGCGCGGCGTAGCCGGAGAACTCCTGGCCAAGCGTCAGGGGCGTCGCGTCCTGGGTATGCGTGCGGCCGATCTTGACGATGTGGTCGAACGCCTTCGCCTTGGCGTCGAGCGCGGCGTGAAGCTGCGTCAGCGGCGGCAGCAGATGGTGCACGACGCGCTCCGCGCAGGCGATGTGCATGGCCGTCGGATAGGTGTCGTTGGACGACTGGCTCATGTTGACGTGGTCGTTCGGATGCACCGGCTTCTTGGAGCCCATCACGCCGCCCATCATCTCGATGGCGCGGTTGGAGATCACCTCGTTGGCGTTCATGT
>JAUYMV010000340.1 GCA_030698645.1 Mesorhizobium sp. | reverse complement strand
CCGCTACTCCGCGATCAACATGCCCATCGCTTATGACAAAGTGCCCGAAGAACTGCGCTTCTGAACCGACGGAGCGCGTCGCCTGGAGGAACCAGCCAATGACCAGACCGCCAAGAATTGCCGCGGTCGCGGCCATGCTTCTGTCGGTATGCCTCCCGCCAGCGCTCCTCGCGCAGGAAGACGATGTTTTCGCCTTCATCCCGGATGGCGGCCGAACCCTTCTCGGCAAACTGATCGACGGCGGAAAGGTCGATTCAGCCGAGGTCGTGGCGACTCGTCGCAGCGAGGACGAATGGCTGGGCTTCCTGCGCGGCCTCTCCGGCTCGGGACTGGACGACACGCAGATGGCGACGCTGGCGGCCTACCTGGCATCCAGCATGCCTGCCGCCGAACACGCAGGCAAGACGATTGAGACGGCGGGCCGGCAACTGCCCCGGGACGGCCGCGACCTGACGCTGGAATACTGCCAGTCGTGCCACATCATCACGGTGGTCATCACGCAGGACCGCTCGCGGGAAGCCTGGCTCGGCACCATGAACAAGCCGAGCCATGTCGAGATCGACACCACGCAGGCGGAGCGCAAGGAGATAGCCGACTACCTCATACTCAACGGCGGCATCTCGATCGAGGATGTGCCGGAGGAATTGCGCGCGGGCGGCGCGACCTACTGAACGGCGGCCGGCCGAGGTAACGCGGGATGCTGTTCAATTCGCTCGGGTTCTTCCTGTTCCTCGGCGTCACGCTTGGCGGATTTGCCTGGCTTCCGGCGCGCTGGCGCGCGGCTTGGCTACTGGTTGCGAGCGTCATCTTCTACGGCAGCTTCGGGCTCGCCAATCTCGTCTTCCTTGTCGCGGTGACGACCTGTGCCTGGGGCGTCGGCCTGGCGATCGCGCGGGCGGACCAGCCGCGCGTCCGCAGTGTCCTGCTGACCGCCGGCCTGGTGGCCATCCTCGGCTCCCTTGCGGCCTTCAAGTTCTATGATTTCCTGGCGGCCGAGCTGGAGAGACTTACCGCTGCCCTGCTTCCATCGTCCAGCCTTGCCTTGCCCCGCCTTGGGGTTTCAGCGCCCGTCGGCTTTTCCTTCTACGCCTTCATGGCGGCCGCCTATGTCATCGATGTCTATCGCGGGGCGCAGTCAGCCGAGCGGAATGCCGGCAGGTTCGCGCTGTTCGTCGCGTGGTTTCCGAAAATACTCGCCGGCCCGATCGAGCGGGCGCCGAACCTCCTGCCCCAGCTCGCCAATGTCCTGCGTCCCGATCCGCTGCTGCTTGCGAGCGGTCTGCAGCTGATCGTCTGGGGCCTGGTGAAGAAGGTGGTGATCGCCGACAATCTGGCGCCCGTCGTCGACAACGCGTTTCGCATCGCTGCCTATGCCTCGCCGATGGAGCT
>JAUYMV010000335.1 GCA_030698645.1 Mesorhizobium sp. | reverse complement strand
CAAGTCGCACTCTGATGGTGTGGCCCGGAACGAACGGGCGAATGCGGCCGGGCGCGAATTGAAGGCTCTTCGGACACAGATCGCCTCGGCATGTCCTGGAGATCCGACCATCGGACTGGCGGCAGGTGCGGATGCCCTGCGTGCCTTCGTGGCCGAAATGGGCGATATCGCTGACGTCTTTGCCCCGTCAGACGATATCGATGTCCTCTATCTCAACCCCAGGCGCCTCCCGCGCGAGCGGGTTCGTTCTCCGGCCCCAAAGTCGCCAGCTGACGAGCGGTGCGACCCGGCAGGCGAACGATGCCCGTTCGTAAAACAGTCCTATTTTCCGCGCTTTCTACGCCACAGTACGCCGCCGGCTAAATCTCTCTTGCACAACGACAATTCCTTGCCCTGACTGGTCTCGGAAGCCGTCAGGAACAACCAGCAGGAGGCGTCTGAGCCATGCACCAACCAGACCGTATCGTGCGCTTGAACACCGTGCTCGCCCGCACAGGCCTGTCCCGCTCCACCATCTATCGCAAGATCGCCGAGGGCACGTTCCCGGCCCAGCTCAGGATCAGCGTCAACGGTGCGGGCTGGAGGGAATCCGACCTCGACCGCTGGGTTGCCGATCCGGTCAGGTGGCGGCCGGAGGTAGAGGCCGGTCATGGGCGATGACGGGAGATGCTCCGGGAGAGAAAGAGCCGCCAACGACAATCGCGATGCGGAGGGGCCAGATCCCGAAGTGCTGATCAAGGTCGATGCGGTCGCCCTGAAGCTTGCCCGCATCATCGGCCGCCGCATGGCGCGGGAAGATTTCGAGAAGGCCATGCACGCGGCCAATGACAATGCACCGCCCAGGCACCCGACAGACGCGAGCGATCATCGTTCCGGCGACGGCGACGATCAATAGCAGCGAGGTTTCCGGTGTTTTTCGTTGAAGGATCGGTGTGTATATGCTATCTAGATATCGTATCTAGATTGGTGGTTGTCATGGCCTTGAGCATCAAGACGGACGAAGCGGATCGACTGGCGCGGGAAATCTCCCGCCTGACCGCCGAGACCATGAACGACGCCATAACCCAGGCCATGCGTGAGCGGCTGGAGCGGCTGC
>JAUYMV010000563.1 GCA_030698645.1 Mesorhizobium sp. | reverse complement strand
TCTTGTAGTCCATATATTTGTCGAGCGCATGCACCGAACGGTCGCGGCCGAAGCCCGATTGCTTGAAGCCGCCGAAGGGGGTTGCGAGGTTGGACTGGTCGTAGGTGTTGATCCACACCGTGCCGGCCTGGATGTCCTCCGAGAAGCGGTGCGCGCGCGTCATGTCGGAGGTGAAGACCGCCGCCGCCAGGCCGTAGATCGTGTCGTTGGCGATGCGCAGCGCCTCCTCGTCGCTGTCGACCGGTATGACGGTGAGGACCGGGCCGAAGATTTCCTCGCGCGCGATGGCCATGTCGTTGCTGGCATTGGCGAAGATCGTCGGCTCGACATAGTAGCCGCCGAGATCCTGCAGCACGCGCGCGCCGCCGAGGCGAAGCGACGCGCCGCTCTGCCTGCCGCTGGCGATGAGGCCAAGCACCTTCTCCATGTGGCGCTCCTCGATCAGCGCGCCGATCTGCGTCGATGGTTCCAGCGGATGCGCCTGCTTGAGGCTGGTCGCGATGGCGCCGATGCGCTCGACCAGTTCGTCCTGGATTTTTCGCGCCGCGATGATGCGGGTCGGCGAATGGCAGGTCTCGCCGGAATTGTAGAAGATGCCCCAGGCAATCGCGTTGGCGGCGGCGTCGAGGTCGCCGTCTTCCAGCACGACGACCGGCGACTTGCCGCCAAGTTCCAGCGCGACGCGCTTGAGGTTCGACTCCGCCGCGTAGCCCATGATCGCCTTGCCGGTGGGCGTCGAGCCCGTGAAGGCGATCATCGCCACGTCACCATGCAGCGCCAGCGGCTTGCCCGCTTCCGCGCCGAGGCCCGGAACGACGTTGAAGACGCCGGCCGGAAGGCCCGCTTCGATCGCCAGTTCCGCCAGGCGCAGCGCGCCCAGCGGCGACTGCTCGGCGGGCTTCAGCACCACCGAATTGCCCGCCGCGATCGCCGCGCCAAGCTTCCAGGCATCGATGATGAGCGGATAGTTCCACGGCGTGATGGCGCCGATGACGCCGAGCGGCTCCTTCTTGACGACGGCGCGGTCGTTCGGCCCGGTCGGCGCGACCTCGTCGTACATCTTGTCGATCATCTCGCCGTAGAACTGCAGCGTGCGCGCGCAGGACTGCACGTCGACGTTGAGCGCATCCGAGATCGGCTTGCCGACGTCCCAGGTCTCCAGCAGCGCGAGTTCCTCTCCGTGCTGGCGCACCAGGTCGGCCCAGCGCAACATGATCTGCTTGCGCTCGCCGGGCTCCTTGCCGCGCCACGACTTGTCGTCGAAGGCGCGCTTCGCCGAGGCGACGGCGAGATCGATGTCGTCCGCCGTGCCGCGCGCCACGTCGAGGCCGGCTACGCCGTCCATCGGGCGGTTGCGCGTGAAGCGTCCGCCGGAAGCCGCGTCGCGAAACGCGCCGTCGATGAAGATTCCGGTCTTGGGTTTCAGCGCATCCAGCTGTGCCTGCCAGTAGGCGCGGGTATAGGTCGTCGTCATGCAAGCCTCCGCGGGATCGACCCGCGTCGGCGGGCGCGCGATCCGGGTCAGAATGATGCCTTGCGCCGGGCGGCGCTCCCGCAGGCGCGACGCGAATTGACGAAGTTACGAAATTCCGCTCAGCGCCGTCCCGTCAGCCGCTTGTGGTTCTTGCGCACCTGCTTGCCGGCCGGCGCCAGCGCCGCGGCCGTCACCGCTTCCGCCATGTCGACGAAAGGCGACATCACCGAGGTGGCGCTGGCAAACGCGAAGGGCATCAGCATCGCCGAGCGCATCCAGGCAAACTGCGCGGCGGCGAGGCCTTCGGTGAACGCCGTCATCTTCTCGCTGACGGCGCCTGCCGTCTCCGAGGTCAGCTTGGCGCCGCCGGCCTCCGCGGTCATCAGCGGCAGCCTGAGCGCCATGACGGCGGGCGCCAGCATCAGATTGCGCGTGATGGCGGCATTGGTACGGCGGTTCTTGGCCCGTTCGCGATGCATCAGATGTCCTTCGGCTGGAATTGCGGGTCGACGGGAGGACGCAGCGCGTTCGCCAGCCGGTTCGTTTCGTTGGCCTTGCCCGTGACGGCGAGGACTTCCATCAGCATGGCGTCGGTCATGCCCTTCGCGCGGGCAGACGCTGTATGGGAATAGGTGCAGTATTCGCAACCATTGGTCGCCGAGACCGCGATGTAGATCAGTTCCTTGGTCAGGGGATCGAGCGCGCCCGGCCCCATGATCTGCTTGAGGCTCTCCCACATGCGCCTGAGCTGCGCCGGGTCGTGCGCCAGCACCTTCCAGAACTTGTTGACCCAGTCGGATTTGCGCGTCGCCATGATGTCATCGTAGACGGCGCGAACTTCCGCGCTCGCGTCTTCGTATTCGATCATCGGGACGATCGGCCGGTCGGTCATGCGTATCCCCAAGGGAATCCGGCGGGACGCCAACTGCGCCCGGCCGCCTCCGTTAATGCCTTATGCGCGTCGAAGTTCCGTCTCGGCAAGATCCAGCGCCTTTTCGATCCGGTCCGCCGCCATGTCGATCGTCTCGCGCGTCCAGATCAGCGGCGGCGACAGGATCATCGTATCGCCGGTCGCCCGCATCATGAACCCGTTGGCGATGGCGTGATCGCGCACGATGACGGCGGCACGGCCGGCCGGCAGGAAGCGCTCGCGCGTCTCCTTGTCCTTGACGATCTCGATCGCCCCCATCAGGCCGAAGGTGCGCACCTGGCCGACGATGCCGTGGCCGGAGAGGCGCTCCATCAGCGTCTTGCGGAAGTAGGGCCCGGTGTCGTCGCGCACGCGGTCGACCAGCCCTTCCCGCTCGATGATCTCGAGATTCTTCAGCGCGACGGCGCAGGCGACCGGGTGGCCGGCATAGGTGTAACCATGATTGAATTCGCCGCCCTTCTCGACCAGCGTCGCCGCGATGCGGTCGCCGACCAGCAGCGCCGACAGCGGCTGATAGCCCGACGTCAGGGCCTTGGCGGTGGTGATCGTGTCGGCCTCGATGCCCATCGACTGCGCCGCGAACCATTCGCCGGTGCGGCCATAGCCGGTGATGACCTCGTCCAGCATCAGCAGCACGTCGTATTTCTTGCAGATGCGCTGCACTTCCGGCCAATAGCTCTCCGGCGGGATCTTGACGCCGCCCGCCCCCATGATCGGCTCGCCGATGAAGGCGGCGACATTGTCTGCGCCGGCCTCGAGGATCGCCTCCTCGATGGCGCGCGCGGCGCGGATGCCGAAATCGAAATCGCTCTCGCCGGGATTGGCCAGTTCGAACGCATAAGGCGGCATGACGTGCACGATGTTGGGCACCGCGCCGCCGAGTTGCTTTTGCATGCCCTCCATGCCGCCGAGCGAGGCGCCGGCGATGGTCGAGCCGTGATAGCCCATCTTGCGCGCGATGATGCGGTTCTTCGACGGCCTGCCCTCGAGCTGCCAGAAATGCCGCACCAGTCTTAGCGCCGTGTCGTTCGCCTCGGAACCCGACGAACCGAAGAACACCTGGTTCATGTTGCTGGGCGCGATCTCGGCGAGCTTTTGCGCCAGCAGGACCGGCGTCGGCGTCGAGCAGCGGAAGAAGGAGTTGTAGTAAGGCAGTTCCTTCATCTGCTGGTAGGCGGCCTCGGCGAGTTCGGTGCGGCCGTAGCCGGCGTTCACGCACCAGAGGCCCGCCATGCCGTCGAGAAGTTCGGTGCCCTCGCTGTCGTAGATGAAGGCGCCATCGGCGCGGACGATCATGCGCGCGCCGGCCCCGCGCAGTTCCTTGTGGTCGGTGAAGGGATGCAGATGGTGCGCGGAGTCGATCGCCTGCAACTGGGTCAGCGAATAATTCTGGTAGGACATGGACTTGTGCCTCTTGCTTGAATCAAACCGGCAAAGCCGGGGCGGATTCAGACAGGCGCGGGCGGCGAATAGCCGATGCGCGCGCAGAGGCGCAGCAGCTCGACGTGCAGCGTGCGCCGCGACGGTGTCGTGGCGCTGGCGTGCGTCGTGATCTGCGTCATCAAGCGGGCCATGGGCGGAGTGTAGGCGAAGCGCGCTTCGGCTTTCAAGCCTGTCGGCGCGTCGCCGCGCGATAGATGGCGAAAGAGACGAGCGCGGCGCTCAAGGCAGCAATCACCGCCGGCAGGCCGACCGGACCGACCTGCTGCATCATCGCGCCCGAGCCCGGCGGGCCGATGATGCCGCCAACGCCCCACATCAGCGCGAAGGCCGCGTTTCCGGCGACCAGCGCCGAGCCTCTGAAGCGGTTTCCCAGCTCGACCATGGCCATGGTGTAGACGCCGTAGCCGACGCCGCCCATGACGAGCAGAACCGGCCAGATCAGCGGCGTCGTTACGACGAATGGCAGGATCAGCGCGCAGATCAGATTGACCAGCGCGCAGGCGACGATCATCGCGCGGGCGCCAAAGCGCTCCGCGAGAAACCCGAGCGGGATCTGCAGAACGATGTTGCCGAGCGACAGCATGGTGATCAGCGCCGCGAGAGTCGTTTCGACGAGACCATAGGCCGCCCCGAACACGGGCAACAGCGAATAGACGCTCTGCTGGGTCGCCGCCGACACGATGACGGCGACGAGAAGCGCCGGCGCGAGTGTCCAGAACTGCCAGACCCCGCCCGGGCGCTCGCCGTCGTCCTCGAAGCCGCGCAGCCCCGCCGTCGTCAGCGCCATCAACATCGCGCAGGCGACGAAGCCGCCGATACCGACGAGCAGCGGGGGCCAGCCATCCGTGCCGACCACGGTCAGCGTCAGCGGGCCTGCGGCATAGCCTGCGCCGGTGATGGCGTTGAAGGTGCCCATGATGCGTCCGCGCCGGGCGGCGGGCGCCAGCGCCATCATCCAGACCTCGCCCAGGATGTAGAGCGGGTTGATGGCGAAGCCGATCAGGAAACGGATCGGATACCAGGCGATCTCGTTCTGCAGCAGGCCGACCAGCGTGAAGAGCACGGCCGCCGCCAGCGCGCAGCTGACCGCGAGCCCCCTCGCCCCGAACAGGCGCACCCAGGCCGGCACGAAGATCGCCGACGCGACGAGGCCGAGCGGAGTCATGGCCGCCGACAGACCGATCATGCCGGGGGAAAGGCCCTGGCGCTGCATCAGGAACGTAAACAGCGGATAGCTCAGCCCCTGCGCGACGGCGAACACGGCCACGCTCGCCGTGACGCCGGCAAGTGCTGCCCGCGGCATCGGTGTTTCAGGCGAATCTGCGGGGACGTGCGACGGCATGGCGCCCGGTAGCATGGCGCCAGCCTCAGGAACATGCCGGGAAGCGGCATAAGCCGTTGTGCCAGCCGGTCACGGGGCCGGAAACCGCCCGAAACGGAACCGCGAAATGTCGTGCCTGGTGCCGCCCTCGGTCGCGAGATCGGCGAGAACCTCGCCGATCACGCTGGCGAACTTGAAGCCATGCCCCGAACATGGCGAGGCGATCACGACGCGGCGGTCGCCGGGCAGCAGATCGATGACGAAGTCCTCGTCCGGCGTCATCGTGTAGAGGCACGTCTTCATGGCCTTCAGCACGCCCGCGCCGGCCGGCAGGTAACGCTGCAGGAATTGCCGCGTGCGCGCCTCGTCGACAGGCCCGGCATCCTGTCTGGCATCGTCGCCGTGCGAAAGCGTTCCGCTGCCGAAATGCGAGCCGCATTTGAGCCCGGCGCCGGAAAAATCCGGGAAGCCGTAGACCAGATCGTCCGCGCCATCGATCATGAAGACCGGCAGGGCGCCCAATCCGAACAGGTCCGGCCGTTGCGGCTCGTACCAGCAGAGCACCTGGCGCGTCAGCGTGACATGTGGCCTGAGCGCCGGCACGAGGTCGGCGATCCAGGGACCGCACGCGACCACCACCGAGCCGGCGTCGATGGTTTCACCGTCCAGCACGACGCGAACGCCGTTCGCGCCCGGCTCGATGGCGGTCACCCGGCTCCTCGACCGGATCGTCGCACCTGCTTCGCGCGCGAGACGAAGGTGCAGCGCATTCGCGAGATCGGCTCTCAGGAACCCGCCCTCCGGTTGCCAGACGCCCGAATAGTCGGCGGGAAGGTCGAAGGCCGGAAACCGCCGCATGATTTCGGCGGCGTCGAGCATTTCGTGGTCGAGCCCATGCATCTCGCAGGCGTCGCGCGATCCCCGCACCATCGGGCTGCCGGGCTTGCCGGCTTCGAGGATTCCGGTCGTCGTCAGGATTGTCTCGCCGGTCAGCCGCTCCAGTTCGCGCCAGCCGGCAAAGGCGCTGCGCACCAGCGGTACGTAGGACGGGTGCTCGGAATAGCCGAGCCGAATCGCCCGGCTGTCGCCATGCGAGGAACCGCGCTCATGACCCGGCTCGAACCGCTCCAGGCCGATGACGCGACAACCCCGTCGGGCGAGGTGGCAGAGCGCCGCCGACCCCATCGCGCCAAGCCCGATGACGGCAACATCCCAGCCGGCCTTGGTCGATCCCATGTCGCTTCCCTCATGCTTATGGTCGCCGCATCCGCTATCGCGGAAACGGCCAAAGTCCAATATGGCGCGGAAGCCAAAGTATCATCCTAGGGAAATTCATGTCCGATCTGCTCGCCATCTCCGATCCCGCCCCGCCGGCCGCCAGGTCCCGCAGCGGCGGCCGCGCGGGCAAACGCGCCGGCGGTGCATCGGCATTCGAGCAGCCGCCCTACCGCCAGCTGAAAATCCCGTTCAAGCCGACGGAAATCGTCTCCGCCGACGAGCTCGAATCGATTCACCTGACCTCGCTGCGGGTCCTGCGCGAGATCGGCGTCGACGTGCTGCATGACGGCGCGCGCAAGATCATGAAGGAGCATGGCGCGGATGTCCGCGAGGGCGTCGAGCGAGTCCGCTTCGACAGCGACATGCTGCTGGAACTGGTCTCCCATGCGCCGGCCGAGTTCACCATCCACGCCCGCAACCCGGCGCACGACGTGCGCTTCGGCGGCAACAATCTGGTGCTCTCGCAAATGGCGTCGGCGCCGAACTGCTCCGACCTCGACGGCGGCAGGCGACCGGGCAACCAGGTCGACTTCCGCAATTTCCTGAAGCTCGCGCAGATGCACAACATCCTGAACACGACCGGCGGCTATCCGGTCGAGCCGACCGACATCCACCCGTCGGTGCGCCACCTCGAATGCATCCGCGACCTCGCGACGCTCACCGACAAGGTGTTTCACATCTATTCGCTCGGCAAGGAGCGCAATGTCGACGGCATCGAGATCGCCCGCATCGCGCGCGGCATCAGCCACGAGCAGATGCTGGCCGAGCCGTCGGTCTACACGATCATCAACACCAACTCGCCGCTGAAGCTCGACGTGCCGATGATGGAGGGCATCATCCAGATGTCGTCGGCGGGCCAGGTCGTCATCGTCACCCCCTTCACCCTGTCGGGCGCCATGGCGCCGGTCACGATCGCCGGCGCGCTGGTGCAGCAGAACGCCGAGGCGCTGTCCGGCATCGCCTTCACCCAGATGGTGAAGAAGGGCGCGCCGGTCGGCTATGGCGGGTTCACCTCCAATGTCGACATGAAGTCCGGCGCGCCCGCCTTCGGCACGCCGGAATACATGAAGGCGCAGATGATTGGCGGACAGCTGGCCCGGCGCTATCAAATACCCTACCGCACCTCCAACACCTGCGCTGCCAACACGGTGGACGCGCAAGCCGCCTATGAGAGCGTATTCTCGCTCTGGGGCGCGATCCAGAGCGGCGCCAACTTCATGCTGCACGGCGCCGGCTGGCTCGAAGGCGGGTTGCGCTGCTCCTACGAGAAGACGATTTTGGACATCGACCTGTTGCAGATGGTAGCCGAATTCCTGACGCCGCTCGACCTGTCGGAGGAAGCGCTCGGCTTCGACGCCATCGAGTCGGTCGGCCCCGGCGGCCATTTCTTCGGCACCCAGCACACCCAGGACCGCTACAAGACGGCGTTCTACTCGCCGATCCTGTCCGACTGGCGCAATTTCGAGAGTTGGGCCGAAGCCGGTTCGCCAACAGCGATGGAAAAAGCCAACCGCGTCTGGAAGGAGCGGCTCGCCACCTACGAGCAGCCCTATATGGACCCGGCCATCCGCGAGGAACTCGACGCCTTCGTCGCCAAACGCCGCGCCGAAGGCGGCGCCCCGACGGATTTTTAGAGGGGGCGTTGCGACTGATGACAGGGCGACCCCCACTCCGGTCTTATGCGCAGTTCTCCGCTCTTCAGGAAGGTCTGTTGGCATGAAAAAGCCCCCCCCTCCGTCACGGGCTAACGCCCGTGACACCTCCCCCCCGGGGTTGGGGGGGGGGGGGGGGGGG
>JAUYMV010000294.1 GCA_030698645.1 Mesorhizobium sp. | reverse complement strand
GCGCTCGCCGGCTTCCAGCTGCCGACGCGCAGCATGGAAAAGAAGTTCGACTTCGACGTGTTCGGCAACACGGTCGAGGTCGGCGACGACCTCGGCACGGTGGAGAAAGTTTCGTTCGACCCGAGCGGCGTCCTGCCGGTCGAGCATCGCACGCTGAACGGAAACGACACCGCGCTCGACCAGGTCACGAAAATGACCTATGGCGGCGCCCGGGCCGGTCTGGTCGATACCCAGACCACGCCGCTCGGCGCGGTCATCAGCTATCGCTACGACCAGCTCGGCCGCAAGGTCGTCGAGGTTGCGGACGACGGCACCGAACGCCAGTACAACTACAAGCTCGGCAGAAACGGCCTGCCGTCGCTGATCATGACGTCGCAGCGCCGCTACCGCTCGGCGGCCGACGTGCCTCCCGGCGAGTCCGAACTGATCGACATCATGTCGGCTTTCAACGCCGACGGCAACGAGATCGCCAAGATCGAGAACGCCGCCGACAAGGGCATCCGCGTCTTTTCGTTCAAGCAGTACAACCGCAACAAGAACGTCATCTTCAAGTGGACGCCGTTCGCCATCGACAGTTTCGCCGGCGTTGCCGATCTGGACGTCCGCAAGGCCTTCGACATCGGCGACATCCCGCGGCCGGCAAACGCCGTCGGCACGCGCTATGCGTATGACGAGGCGGGCCGGCCGGCGCTCGAGGCCGATCCGGCGGGCAAGGTCAGCCGGACCACCTATGCCGACTGGGGTAGCGAGGAAGTCACGACCTTCGCCGACGCGTTTCGCGGCGAGTCCGTCCGGCTGCTCACCGTCCTGCGCAACGAGCAGGGAATCTCGGCGCAGATCGTCGGTGACGGTCGCGGCACGGACCACGTCACGACGTTCGTCAGGGACGATTTCGGCTTCCTCAGCGAAATCCTCCTGCCCGGCGAGGCGACCCCGCGGCGCTATGTCTACAATTCGGCCGGAGACCTCGAATCCCAGATCGTTCCCGGCATGGGCGCCTATTTCTACTTCTACGATCCGCGCGGACGCCAGACCGTGACCGCGCGGATATCCGAAACCGGCGCCGCCACCGAGATCGTGGAGACCGATTTCGACTTCCTCAACAGACGCATATCCGAGCGCGTCAACGGCCAGCAGACGGTGGCCTACCGCTATGACCGCATGGTGCAGATGGCGAGCGCCGCAGCGTTCACCGCGCCGATCGACCTGACGCCGTTCGACCAGCCGACCAAGATCACTGTTTTCGATCCGAACGGCATTTTCGATACGGTGCAGCGCTTCGGCTACGACCGCAACGGCCGCCTCGTCCAGAACGAGATCGACCTGGCGGGCAAGACCTACTCGGAATCCCACTCGCTGACGCTCGACGGCCGCATCACAAAGTCGGTCGATCCGGGCGGCATGACGTCGATCTTCGGCCTCGGACCGGACAGCAACCTGATCTCGGCGGCTATCCAGCTTCCCGGCGCGGCGGCGCCCGAATCGGTCATCGAACGGGTGCTCTACTCGCCCGAAGGCCGGATGAAGCGCATCGAGTACCGCGCCGGCGCCTCCACCGACCTGATCTACAATCCGGAGACGATGTTCCTGGAGAGCATCAAGACGGCGGTTCGGGTCGATGGCCAGGCGCTTCCGCTCCAGGACCTCGACATGGTCTTCAACGAACTCGGCTCGATCAACCGGATCACCGACAACGCGGCGGCGACCGCGGCGCATGTCGATCGCTCCGGCGCCTTCGAATACGATTTCAAGAACCAGCTCGTCCGCTACCAGCGCTACGGCGAGGACGCCAGGTTCGCCTATGCGCCCGCCGGCTCATTCAGCCGCAACGACGAGTTCGAAAGCGCGGCGCGACTGGCGCCGGCCGCCGGCGCCAGCACCGGGCTGATCCCGGTCGGCACGGCCGCGCTGCCCTATGAATTCGACGGCTTCGGCCAGCTGTCGAAGAGCCCGACCGTTCTCGCCGCCGTGTTCGACGCGCATGGCTGGCTGATCAAGGCCACCACCGAAACGAGCGAGGTCGCCTACGGCTACGACCATACCGGCCGCCGCGTCTATCAGCAGATCAGCAGTCGCCAAAACCCCGGCCAGGCGACGCTCTACCTCTATCCGATGCAGAGCTTCTCCGTCGGACCGACGGGCGAGGAGAGCTTCACCTTCGTCGGCGACCAGCGGCTGGTGCGGCTGGAGCATGCGACAGGCGACTGGTTCTACTACCTCAAGGACCACCTCTCCTCGAGCGACTTCGTCATGAACAAGGACGGGGTGCCGGTCGAGCAGATGCTCTACCGCGCCTTCGGCACGGAGCACACGCCGGAACAGCTGTCGCCGGCCTGGGCGACCCACGTCCAGGAGAATGCCGGCCTGCTGCCCAAGGAAAAGACCCATCATCGCTTCACCGGGCAGTATCTCGATGACGCGACCGGGCTCTATTACTACGGCCTGCGCTACTACGACCCGAAGCTCGGACGCTTCGTCTCTCCCGATCCGCTCTATCTGGGCGATCCGAAGCGGTGTGAGACCAATGTCATCGGCTGCAATCTGTTCGCCTATGCCAATAACAACCCGATGGCGTTCATCGACCCGACCGGGCTCGACGGCATCGTGGCCGGCGACGCG